>NZ_JASBRC010000007.1:0-210225 GCF_029960715.1 Arthrobacter sp. AL05 | reverse complement strand
AACACCCCCCACCCCGGATGGGTCACCCCAAACCCGTAACCAACCCGTTACATCCCGGCCAGGGAAAAGCACAGCTATTGTCGGCACAGCAACGAGCTAAAGTGATTGAGTGGCGGTCTTTTCAATCAGAATCGATCGCTGCAGCTAAGAAATCGCTGCACCTATGAACAGGAACTACATGACACTCGACCGGACCGAGCGCCTCGCCGCCGTACTCGACCTGCTCGCCGAGTCCGGCCAAATTGAGGTGGATGACATCATCAGAAGCCTCGGCGTCTCAGCGGCGACAGCCCGGCGGGACCTCGACACCCTTGCAGCCCAGCAACTGCTCACCCGCACGCGCGGCGGGGCGATTGGGCAGTCAGTGGCGTACGACCTGCCGCTGCGCTACAAGCGCGAGCAAAACGCGCCGCAAAAGCTCCTGATCGCGCGCGCAGCAAGCGCGCTCGTGGCGCGCGGCGCCGTCGTCGGGCTCTGCGGCGGTACCACGAGCACAGCGATTGCCGGCGTGCTGGGCGCCAGGGCGGACATTATGGAGGCGTCCCCGCACGCCACCCTGACAGTTGTGACCAACGCACTCAACATCGCCGCCCAGCTGGCGATGCGCCCACAGATCAAGACGGTGGTCACCGGCGGGGTGGTGCATTCGCGCTCGTACGAACTTGTTGGCCCTTACAGCGACGCGGTGCTGCAGCAGGTGCGGATGGATATCGCGTTCATCGGCGTAAACGGCATAGATCCGCAGGCTGGCCCCACCGTAAACGATGAACGCGAGGCAGCCGTTAATTCCCTGATGGCAGCGCGCGCCAGCAGGGCCATGATCGTGGCCGACTCCAGCAAGATCGGCCGCATAGCCTTCGCCGGGTTGGGCGAACTGCACCGATTCGACGGGCTCATTACCGACGACGGAATCACCCCAAAGCAGCAGGCCGATTTCGCCGACCAGGGCCTCGAGGTGATTGTCGCATCATGAGCCGCCCTCCCACCTGCATCATCCATTCCGCCCGTCTGGTCACCGGCGGGTCGAGCACCGCCGACGCCTGGGTCGCTTTCACGGGCGATACCGTGTCCGCCGTCGGATCCGGCACCGGCTGGCAGGCTTTCGGCGCCAGGGCCGGGGAGATAACGGATGCCGCCGGCCGCCCGCTCGTCCCCGGCTTCATCGACATCCACTGTCACGGCGGCGGCGGGTTCGCTTTCGACGTTGAAACCAACGGGCACGCCGGACCCGATGCCATCGGCAAAGCCCTGGCCGTGCACCATCGCCACGGCACCACCCGCGCCGTACTCTCACTCGTCACCGCCCGCCAGAGCGACCTCGAGTCCCGGCTCGCCGCCGTCGCCGACGCGGCCGAAACGAACCCACTGGTGCTCGGCGCGCACCTTGAGGGACCGTTCCTCGACAACGACTTTCGCGGGGCGCACGACCCGGCGCTGCTGCGCTCCCCAGACGCCGAGTCGATCACACGGCTCCTGGCCGCGGCGAGGGGCCACCTTCGGCAGTTGACGCTCGCACCCGAACTGCCAGGGGCCGCGGCCGCCATCCGGACGCTTGTCGACGCCGGAGTCGCCGTGGCCGTCGGACACAGCTCGGCCGACTACGCCACCGCCCTGGCGGCGTTCGAGGCCGGCGCTTCGATCCTGACCCACGCCTTCAACGGAATGCAGGGCATCCACCACCGCGCCCCCGGTCCGGTTGCTGCCGCAACCCGCTCGCCCGGCGTCACGCTGGAGATAATCAACGACGGCGTGCACGTCCACCCGGAGGTGGTCCGCCTGGCCTTCGCCGGCGCGCCCGGCCGGATCGCCCTTATCACCGACGCCATGGCGGCCACCGGCTCCGAAGACGGCGAGTACATGCTCGGGTCGCTGGCCGTGACCGTGACCGGCGGAGTAGCCCGCCTCGCCGGCAACGGAACCGGTGGCGAGGGAGCAATCGCCGGCTCTACACTCACCCTGGACGCGGCCCTGCGCAGGGCGGTCGCCGAGGTGGGCATCCCCCTCGAAGAGGCGGTCACTGCCCTCACCGAGACTCCTGCCCGGGCCATCGGCCGCGGCCATGACCTGGGCCGGCTCGCAGTCGGCTACGCCGCCGACGCGGTGCTGCTGGCCGATGACCTCACGGTCGACTCGGTATTCGCGGCCGGTCGACGCCTGCCCGCCTAAGCCATGGCTCTTGGGGCGATCTTGTCGCATCCGGCCACGGCACCGCCTCCGCGGCCGTGGCCGTGGCCCCCAGCACACGACAGGGTAGAAAATAATTTTCGACTGTGGTTACATGAATGGATAATTATTTTCATCAAAGTCAGGCCAGTTAGTCCGCTACCACGTTTCAATGAGGAGACCGCATGCAGAAGCGCTATCTATCCGTCGCCATGGCCGCAGTCATGGCGCTTGCACTGTCCGCTTGCGGCGGCGGTTCCGCCGGGGGTGACGCGAGCAATGCCGAAGGCAAAACGCTTAACGTCTGGATCATGAAGGGCACCAACCCTGATTCCGAGGGGTTCTTCAAGTCCGTCGGCGAGGAGTTTACGAAGGAGACGGGCGCCAACCTCAACGTCGAGTTTGTACAGTGGGCCGATGCCCATGACCGCTTCGTCACGGCCATCGCCGGCAACACCACTCCGGATGTTGCCGAGACCGGGAATACGTGGACGGCCGAGTTCGCTGACGCCGGCGCACTCGCCCCGATCGGCGACAAGGTCAAGGAAGCCGGAATCAACGACGACCTCGTAAAAGGCCTGCTCGAATCCGGCACTTACGACGGCGAACTCTACGGTATGCCCTGGTACGCCGGGGTGCGCTCGATCGTCTACCGAACTGACGTGTTCGAAGAGCTTGGACTGACCCCGCCCACCACCTGGCAGGAACTGGTCGACGTCGCAACTGTCATTAAGGCCAAGCGCCCCGACCTGATCCCCTTTCCGGTTCCCGGAGATGCCGAGATGCTTGCTTATCCATGGGTTTGGGGTGCCGGCGGCGACATCTCGGTGCAGAAGGGCGGGAGCTGGGCTTCCGGACTGGCCGGCGACAAGGCCCGCGAGGGAATCCAGTTCTACACGGACCTGGCCACCAAACACGGCTTCTCCACTGCGGGCGCGACCACTTGGAAAGAAACCGACGTGCTCGACAACTTCGCCAGGGGCAAGGTCGCGATGGCGATCTCCGGATCCTGGACTCCGGCCAGCATCGTCGGGAAGGCTCCCGAGCTCAAGGGCAAGCTGGGCGCGATCCCCATCCCCGGCAAGGACGGCGGCATCAGCCCTTCGGTCCTCGGCGGCTCACACCTGAGCGTCTTCAACACGGCCAAGAATCAAGACCTCGCCTGGGCGTTCGTCAAGTTGATGGGCACCGGCAAGTTTGCACAGGAGTGGGCCGAACAGAGCGGATACTTCCCGGGCCTCAAATCGATGCTGAACGAGACCATAGCGTCGGCTGACCCACTGGTGAAGTCGTTCGCCAAGCAGATGGTCGACGGCGGCGGATCCGTTCCCGTCACTCCCAAGTTCGGTGCGGTGCAGGCAAAAAAGACCACCAACACGATGATCCAGGCCATCTTGTCCGGCCAGAAGAATGTTGATGCCGCCACAACCGATGCCGCCGAGGAGATGGACAACATCATGAACGGCAACACGACTCCATGACCGTCAAGCTTCAGCAACCGCCCGTGAACGAGGGACGCAAGCTCCCATCGTCCACGGGCGGCCGTGCGCCGAAACGCCGGCGGCTCCTCACCATGGCTAAGGCCCGGCCGTGGCTGCTGCTCGCCCCCGCACTCATTCTGTTGGCCGGGTTGCTGCTCTGGCCGCTGGCACGGGTTTTTATCTTCTCCTTGCAGGATTACGGCCTGCGCCAGATTGTCAGCGGCAAGACCAATTTCATCGGGCTGGATAACTACGCCGAGATCTTCGGCGACTCATCCCTGTGGACTGTGGTGCTGCCGAATACGATCGGCTTCGCCATCGTGGCGGTCGCCTCGACAGTCATCTTCGGAACATTGGTCGCCTTGCTGATGGCTTCGCTCAGCCCGTCCTGGCGCACTATAGTCGGCAGCGCCGTTATGGTCGCCTGGGCGATGCCGGCCGTCACCGGCACCTACGTCTGGATCTGGATCTTCGACGCTGACCAGGGGCTTGTCAACGGGACCCTCAAAAGCCTGGGCCTGATGAGTGATTCCTTCAACTGGTTCACCAACCCGGTGACCTTTTACGGAATCGTAGCCCTGAACATCGTCCACCACGGCTTCCCGTTTGTGGCGATCACGGTGCTTGCGGGCCTGCTCGGCGTGCCGAAGGAGATGCTTGAGGCCGCCGAGATGGACGGTGCCGGCCCGGTGCGGCGCTTCTTCCAGATCACCTACCCCACCATCAAGCCGGTTTTCTCGGTGGTGGTCATCCTCTCGACCATTTGGGACTTCAAGGTCTTCGCCCAGATCTACCTGATGCCCGGCGGCTCAGGCTCCAACCGGGAAGTGCTCAACCTGGGCGTCTGGTCCTACGTGGAATCGTTCGGACAAAACCGCTACGGTTTCGGCGCAGCCATTGCCGTCCTCCTCACGGTGCTGCTCCTGGTCATCACCGCCATCTATGTGCGCACCTTGTTCAAGGAGGAAAAGGTATGAGGCAAGCCTCACTCGGCCGGAGGCTCGTCAAGGCCAGCCTGGTCGCCCTGCTCTTGGTTTTCACCCTGTTCCCCGCGTACTGGATGATCTCCAGCTCCTTTGACGCGAAGGCTTCCAGCGGCGGCCAGTCCCTGCTGCCCCGGGAGTTCACTCTCGCCAACTACGATTTTGTCCTCACCGAAGGCGGATTCGGCACCTTCCTCCGCAATTCGGCGATCGTCGCCTTTTTTACGGTGACCATCTCGGGCATCGTGGCCCTGCTGGCCGCCGTCGCGGTGGCGCGCTTCCGCTTCAAATTCCGCACCGGCATCCTGATCATGGTGCTCACCGTGCAGATGGTGCCGCTTGAGGCCCTGGTCATTCCCCTGTTTGTGCAGGTGCGCGACCTGCAGATGCTCAACTCGCTGCTGGGCCTCGTCGTTGTCTACCTGGCGTTCTCCCTGCCCTTCGCCATCTGGATGCTGCGCGGCTTCGTCGCAGCCGTCCCGGTCGAGCTGGAAGAGGCAGCCTACATCGACGGCGCCACCTGGGGGCGTATGTTCCGCTCGGTGATGCTGCCACTCGTGGCGCCCGGGCTCGTTGCGACAAGCGTCTTCTCGTTCATTGTTGCCTGGAATGAGTTCATCTTTGCGATGACCCTTCTGGGCGGGTCGGCCGAGAACTACACCGTGGCCATCGGCCTCAAACAATTCTTCGGCGTACATTCCAACGATTGGGGACCGGTCATGGCAGCCTCCACCATCATCACTATTCCGGTCATGATCTTCTTCATCCTGGTGCAGGGCAAGCTCAGCAGTGGTCTTGTGGCCGGGGCCGTGAAGGGATGACCGCGGCCACGGACCCCACGCTGCGCCGGCTGGTCAACGGCGTTCTCTGGCCAGGCTTCACCGGCCTCCGCGTCCCCGAATGGCTCGCCCGGGCACTCGACGAAGGCCTGGCCGGGGTGGTCTACTTTGGCCACAACATTAACGAGGACGATGCCGAGCAGCCCGCACGGCTCTCCGCCGAGTTGCGGGGCATTCGGCCCGAGGTACTCATCGGTATCGATGAAGAGGGCGGGAATGTGTCCCGGCTCGACTCTTCGCGGGGGACCCTCCTGCCCGGGCATGCCCAGCTCGGTGGCCTCAACGACCCTGAGGCCACCGAGGCCGTCGGCCGGATGATCGGCCGCCGAGCCGCATCTGCCGGTGCCAACATCGTGCTGGCCCCGGTGGCCGACGTAAACACAAATCCGGCAAACCCGGTGATCGGCGTGCGGGCGTTCGGCCGTGACACCGGCCTCGTGGCGCGCCATGTCGCCGCCTTCATCCAGGGCCTGCAGGACTCCGGAGTGGCCGCGTGCGTCAAGCACTTCCCCGGGCACGGGGACACGCACACCGATTCCCACCTTTCGCTCCCCCGGCTCGATCTCTCCTGGGCCGAGATCGAGCGCGACCACCTGCCGCCGTTCCATGCGGCAGTCGCCGCCGGAGTGCGGGCCGTGATGACGGCGCACATCGTGGTGCCCGAACGGGGCGAGCTTCCTGCAACCCTCAACCCGGGCATCCTCACCGCGCTGCGTGAGACCGGCTTTGCCGGCACGATCGTCACCGACGCCCTCGACATGGCGGCCATCCGGGCGTCTTTCGGCGCCGGGCCGGGCGCCGTGCTCGCCCTGGCCGCCGGAGCCGAGCTGCTGTGCATCGGCAATCCGTCCAATCTTGGACCGAACGGCGGCCGCAGCACCGACCAGGCCGACTACCTTCAGGTGCGGGGAGCCCTCTTCGACGCCCTCGACGGCGGCGTGCTTACCCCGGGCACTTTGGAGCGCGCCGGGCGGTCGGCTGCACGGCTTGGGCTGCCGGCCGACCTCGATGGGCGTCCCGGCGCCCCTGCCCCCAGCGCCGCACAACAGGCCATCGACGCTGCGCTTATGGTGCGCTCGGCCATCACAGTGCGCGGCGCCGCGTCCCTCGTCCAGCAGCGGCTGGCGCTGCTCGACGTGAGGGCACGGGCCACCCTTGCCGTTGCGTCCACCACCGATACCTTCACCACAAGCCTTTCACGGGCATATAAGCTGGACCGCTTTGCACCAGGAACGGACGAGGCTGCGGTGGCCAAAGCGGTCGCTGCGGTCCCACCCGGCAGCGGCCTGGCAGTGCTGGTGGACCGGATCGCTTCCGCGGGCGCGCAGCGGGAGGCCCTGGCCCGAATAGCCGGCCTGCGCCCCGACGCCGTCGTTATCAACGCTGGGCTGCCCTCCGCTGCCACCCTTCCGCTCGCCGTCATCGATGCCTTGGGTTCGTCAAGGATCACGGCGGACACCGTCAGCGCCATCCTGCAGGGTGGAAGACCATGAAGATCCTCTCGCTGCAGTCCGGAACGTCCGCAGACGGCATCGACGTTGCGATCGTCGACATCACTGCGGACGGCAGCCGGGGGCCCGATGCCTGCCGCACCCCGTGGCTGACCCTGCGCCCGCTGCTCACCCGCACCGTGGCCTGGACCCCGGAGTTGCGCACGCGCGTTCTGGCCTTGGCGGACGGGGGCAGCATCGACGCGGCCGAGCTATGCCGGCTGGACACCCGGATGGGCCAGGAGTTCGCCTCGGCGGCGGCGGCCGCGATCAAGCACCTTGGCACGTCCGTGGACCTGGTTGTTTCGCACGGACAAACGCTTTTCCACTGGGTGGACGGCGGTCACGCCCGCGGAACACTCCAACTGGGCGAGGCCGCCTGGATCGCTGAAGCAGCTGCCGCGCCCGTGCTCTGCAACCTCCGGGCGGCCGACATCGCCGCGGGAGGCGAGGGCGCTCCGCTAATGGGCGTCTTCGACCGGGCCTGGCTCGCCGCGGCCGCAGCGGACACCGGCGGTTCGGTGGCCACCGTCAACTTGGGAGGAATCGCGAACCTGTCTGTCGTAAGCTCCGACGGAACGGTGATGGCCTGGGATTCCGGCCCCGGAAATGTGCTCATCGACGCGGTCGTTGCACGAGCCAGCCACGGCGTGGACGGCTTTGACGCCGACGGCCGGCTCGGGGCTGCGGGGAAGGTCAACGACCGCCTACTCGCCTCGCTTCTCCAGCATCCCTACTTCCTCAGACCGGCACCCAAGTCGACCGGCCGTGAGACCTTCGGGCTGCCCTTCGTGGATTCCGCCCTCGCGTCGGTCGGCAGAGACTCGCCGATGGCGCTTGCGGACCTTGTGGCCACCCTGACCCGGCTGACCGCCCGCTCGATCGCTGCGTCCCTGCGCAGCAGCGGGGCCGCACAGCCGGCTCGCCTGATCGCGTCGGGCGGCGGCGTGCGCAACCCGTCGCTGATGTCGGCGCTTGGCGCGGAACTGGTCCGCGACGGCAGTGACCTGGTCTCCTCAAACACCTGTGGCATCGATCCCGATTTCAAGGAGTCGCTGATGTTCGCCCTGCTCGGATTCCTCAGCTGGCATGGCGTCCCGTGCGAACTACCCGCGAGTTCGCCGGGCCGCGCCCGGGTGGCAGGCCACATCGCCGCCGGGCCGAAGCCCTTGCGCATGCCGGAGCCGCTGAACGGGATCCGCGGCCTGCGCGTGCTGGCGCCACAGCACCGCACTCCGGCCGGCCCGGGGACAATCCTGTGAGCGGGCCGACCGTGCTGGCCGTCGACCTCGGCAAGACATCCTGCCGCGTCCGCCTCAGCCGCGGCACCGCGGTACTTGGCGACGCAGCCCATCAAGGCTCACCCGGCCTGGCCGAAGACCATGGCGCCGAACTGGCACGCCACGCTATCCTCGGCGCGTTGGCTGGACTTCACCCCGACGTGCAGCGGATGCTCCCGGACCTCGACGGCATCGGAATCGGCGCGGCTGGCGCCGTGGCGGCACCGGACGCGGTGCAACGGCTCATCAGGGTGCTCCGGGCCGATTTCGACGCCCCGGTCGCCGTCATCAGCGACGGCCTCTGCGCGCACGTTGGCGCGTTCGCCGGAGGACCGGGCACGGTCCTCATCGCCGGCACCGGAGCCGTCGTCTTTACCCTCGACGACGGCGGGCTGATTCGCCAGGTCGACGGGCTCGGACCGTGGCTCGGCGACGAAGGCAGCGGGCGCTGGATCGGCCAGCAGGGGCTGCAGGCAGCCCTCCGGGCCGGTGACGGCCGTGGCCCGGAGACCACCCTGCGACCGGTCGCTGCCGGACTTGCCGGCGGACTCGCCGCGTTGCCGGGCTGGGTATCGGCGGCCGGAAGTCCCGCCCGGACCGTCGGCACCTTTGCCCCCACCGTGATCACCCACGCCAGCGACGGCGACGGCGCAGCCACGGCCATCGTCGCGAAGGCGTGCGCCCTGCTTGCACTCGCCTGCAGTGCGGCCCGACCCGACGGCGGTCGCGTCTGCGTCACTGGCGGTCTTGTCTCCCATCCCTACTTCCGGGCCGCCCTCGAGGCTGCCCTGACCGATGCCGGCCTCTCGCTCATTTCGCCGCGGGGAGACGCACTGGCCGGCGCCGCACTCATCGTCCACTCCCGGGCACTACCCCATGAGAAGAGAATCATCCGTGGCTAAGCCGCAGCGACAAGACCACCCTGACCACGCCGATCTGCGCGATTCACTAGCAACGCTCGCCACGGAGCAGGTAAGCGAGAGGCATCCGGATCTGGACCTGCTCTCGGTTGCCGAGCTCGTGCGCGCGATGAACGAGGAGGACGCCGCAGTCGCCGCCGCCGTCGCCGGTGCGAGCTCAGCCATCACTGCCGCAGTTGAGGGCATCGTGGACCGGATGAGCGCAGGCGGGCGCCTGATTTACATCGGCGCGGGCACCGCCGGGCGGATGGGAATCCTGGACGCCAGCGAAGCACCGCCCACCTTCGGCACTGACCCCGGCCGGGTGCTCGGGGTCATCGCCGGCGGACCCGGCGCAATCCACGCCGCCGTTGAAAACGCCGAGGATGACGATCTCGCCGGAGCAGTTGACCTGCGCTCGGTGGGCGTTTCAGCCCAGGACGCAGTGATCGGCATTTCGGCGTCGGGCCGCACTCCGTATGTTCTCGGCGCCATCGAGTACGCGTCGTCGGTTGGGGCGTTCACGGCCGGCCTGGCATGCAATCCGGAATCTGAACTCGGGCGGGCGGCCGACGTCGCCATCGATGTTGTCGTCGGCCCGGAAATCCTTACCGGATCGACCAGGCTCAAGGCAGGCACCGCGCAGAAGATGGTGCTGAACATGTTGAGCACCATTACGATGGTGCGGCTGGGCAAGACCTACCGCAACCTAATGGTGGACATGCAGGCCACCAACGAGAAACTGCGGGCCCGCGCCGAGAGAACCGTTATGCTGGCGACACAGGCGAACGCAGTCGAGGCCGCGCGTGCGCTCAATGCCGTCGACGGCTCCGTGAAGGCGGCAATTTTGGTGCTATTGACTGATCTGGACGCAGGAACCGCCCTCCGGCTGCTCACGGCACACCGGGGTTTCCTCAACGAGGCCATTGGCGCAGCCTTAACTGACGGAGGAGCGGTGCATGGCCGCTAATGCCCTGCTGATGCTGCGGCAGGCACTGCCCGGCCTCAGCACCGCGGATTCCCGGATTGCCCGGGCCGTCATCGACAACCCCACCATCCTTGACCGCACGATCACGGAGGTTGCGACTTTGTGCAAAACTTCCCCGGGCACGGTCGCGCGGTTCTGCCAAAAAGTAGGCTTCTCAGGCTACCGGGAGTTCCGCATCGAGGTGGCGGCAGCGGCAGGCCGGGAGCAGGCACAGCGCGACCGTTTCCAGGTGGACGACGGCGAAATAAACCGGACCGACAGCGCCGAAGACGTGGTTGCCAAGATCGCCTACCAGGAGGTGCAGGCCATCGAGGAGACGGCCAAGGCGCTTGACCTCGCAACACTGGACCGGGTGGTGACCGCCATCTCGGCCTCGCCCCGCATTGACGTGTACGGCTTCGGTTCCAGCGGCCTGACCGCACAGGACCTGCAGCAGAAGCTGTATCGAATCGGGCTTTCGGCCACTTCCTTCTCCGACATGCACCTGGCCTGGGCTTCCGCGGCGCTTCAGCGCCCTGGCGGAGTCGCCGTCGCCATCTCCCATTCTGGCCTGACCAGCGAGACGAGTAATGCATTGAAAATCGCCCGCGCCGCCGGGGCGACAACAGTGGGAATCACCAATTCCGCCGACTCACCGTTGGCCGAACACTGTGACTTTGTGCTCACTACCCAGGCGAGGGAGAATCGCTACCGCGCCGGCGCCATGTCCAGCCGCATCGCCCAGTTGGCCCTGGTCGACATTCTCTTTGTGCGCATCGCCCAATCCATGTACGACGATATGACGGAGTCACTTCGGCTCACCTATGAGGCCGTTCAGAGCCACCGGATGCGGCCGGACGTCGGAACGGCGAATTAGATCCCTTGCCAGGCCGGCTTGTTAGCCCAGGCATAGCGGAAGTAGTCCAGGTTCGTAAGCCTGCCCGCCGCGGCCTCGTCGACGACGACAGTGGCGTGCGGGTGCAACTGGATCGCCGAGCCGGGCTGGCTGGACGTAACCGGACCTTCCACGGCGGCGGCGATCGCCGCAGCCTTACCGTGCCCAAAGGCGAGCAGGACCAGGTGGCGGGCACGCATGATCGTGCCGAGCCCCTGGGTGATGCAGTGTATGGGCACCTCAGCGGGCGAGTCGAAAAAGCGGGCGTTGTCGGCACGCGTCTGGGGGGTGAGCGTCTTCACCCGGGTCAGTGATGCAAACGAGGAGCCAGGTTCGTTGAAGCCCAGGTGACCGGTGCGTCCGATGCCCAGTAGCTGCAGGTCCACACCCCCGGCGTCGACGATCGCCTGCTCGTAGTCGGCGCCGGCGGTGGGAAGTCCGGCGGGGTCCCCGCTGGGCACCCGGATCCTGCCTGGTGTCAGCCCGAGGGGCGCCACGACGTCACGGGAAATAACTGCGCGGTAGCTTTCCCGGTGCCCGTCCGGCAAGCCGACGTACTCATCCAGCGAGAAACCGCGCATCCGCGATACGTCGAGCGGTCGTGCGGCGAGCGAGCGGGCGAGGGCGCGATACACGGGAAGCGGTGTGGAACCGGTCGCGAGACCCAATACCGCCTCCGGCCTGGCCGCTATCAGCTCGCGGATAGCTCCGGCGACGAGTTCGCCCGCGGCATCCTCGTTCTCAACAACAATGACTTCGGCCATCGCGCACGCACCCTTCGAAGTGATCAATTATGACTCAATAGTAATCGTTTCGATCACTAGTAATCATATTGGCGCGTTACACATCGTTGTACATGCGGTGTCCAGCGGTCGGGCGGCTGGCGCGAGGCGGCACGTGCCTCCGATCGGGTCCGGGCCCTACGTGCGGGTCTTGAGGATTTCCGCGAGCCACGTCAGGGCTGCGTTCCTGGAGGTGAAGAATTCGTGCGGATAACGGGTGTGCCTGGTCATTGCGGCAGCGATCACGCGGTCCACTGCACTGGATCCGAGGACCGCGATGGCCAGCACGCCTGAGGTCTGGGCAAACTCGCGCCTGGCCGCGGCACTGATTTCCACATCGGTCATTTCCGAGAGCATCGGCATCGGGATTCCGCCCGTGATCCGTTCCACGGCCAGCATGGCATCCTTGGCGTCCTGGACGTCAACGAAGGAGCCGGGGCGCCAGACGGATTCTATGATCCCGCCGCGGACACTCAGGGAGTTCTTACCCTCCGCGGCGAGAGTTCGTTCAGGCATCATTGTGATAATCCTAAGCCTCGGCCGGACATCCGCACGACAGCAGCGCCCCGGGGCGGCGCTGCCTGCGGTCCGGTGAAGCCAAAAAAGGGCCCGGCCGGTTCACGCCGGCCGAGCCCTTTTCCGCGGACGGGATTAGGCCAGCGTGGCGGTGTCAATCACAAAACGGTACCTCACATCGGAGGCCAGCACCCGCTCGTAGGCCTCGTTGATCTTGTCGGCCCCAATGACCTCGATCTCGGCACCGAGCTTGTGCTCGGCGCAGAAGTCCAGCATTTCCTGGGTCTCCCGGATGCCGCCGATCAGCGAGCCGGCGAAGGACCGGCGGCCACCGATCAGCGAAAAGACGTTCAGCGAGAGCGGTTCGGCCGGGGCGCCGACGTTGACCATTGCGCCGTCGACGGCCAGCAGGGACAGGTAGGCGTCCAGGTCGATCTTCGCGCTGACCGTGTTCAGGATCAGGTCGAAGGAGCCGGCCAGCTGCTCGAACGTGGACGGATCGCTGGTGGCGAAGTAGTGGTCCGCACCCAGGCGCAGCCCGTCCTCCTGCTTCTTCAAGGACTGCGAGAGCACCGTGACGTCAGCGCCCATCGCGTGTGCGATCTTGACGGCGACGTGGCCCAGCCCGCCAAGGCCAACAACCGCGACCTTTTTGCCGGGGCCGGCGCCCCAGTGGTTCAGCGGCGAGAAGGTGGTGATGCCTGCGCAGAGCAGCGGCGCGGCGACGTCGAGTTCCAGGCTTTCCGGAATCCGGACCACAAAGTCCTCGGTGACCACAACGTGCGTGGAGTAGCCGCCCTGTGTGATCGTTCCGTCGCGGTCCACGGCGCCGTAGGTGCCGATGTTGCCCTTGACGCAGAACTGCTCTTCACCCTTCAGGCAATTGACGCATTCGCGGCAGGAGTTGACCATGCAGCCGACGCCGACCCGGTCGCCGACGGCGTGCTTCGTGACGGCGGAGCCGACCTCGCTGACGATGCCGGCGATTTCGTGTCCCGGGGACAGCGGGTACTGCTGCGGTCCCCAGTCTCCGCGGACGGTATGGATGTCAGAGTGGCAGATGCCGGCGAACTTGATGTCGATCAGGATGTCGTGCGCGCCAACGTCGCGGCGTTCGATGGTGGTCGGAACAAGGGGTTCCGTCGCGGAGATGGCGGCATAAGCGTTAACGGTAAGCATGGGTCTCCTGTTTGTGGGGTTCAGGGGGAGTTTGCCCCGGCGTTCGGCACCGGTGCGGTGCGGCCTTTCGGCCCGGACGTCATCGGGGGCACTCTCCATCAAACACCAACCCGTTGCCGTTCAGGGAGTCACTGCCAGTACCCCTACCAGCAGGGCCTCCCTGGCAGCGCCTTACCCTCTAACGTTGGAGGCATGGACAATCAGAGCGAGACCCGGGACTTCCTTGCCACCCGGCGGGCGAAAATAACCCCCGAACAGGCGGGATTGCCCGTCTCCGGCGGCAACCGCCGCGTCCCGGGACTGCGGCGCGGCGAGGTTGCCCTGCTGGCCGGGGTAAGTGTCGAGTATTACACCCGGCTGGAACGCGGGAACCTCGCCGGAGTCTCCGAGGGAGTACTGGAAGCGCTGGCGCGGGCCCTGCAGCTGGACGCGGCAGAGCAGGCGCACTTGTTCGATCTGGCCAGGGCCGCGGGCAACAGCCGCAGGCCCCAGCGCCGCCGCGCGGCCGCCCAGCCGGTCCGTGCCGGCGTGCAGTTGATGCTCGACGCGATCGCGAACGCACCGGCTTTTGTGCATAACGGGCGACTGGACATCCTCGCGGCCAACCAGCTCGGCTTCGCCCTGTATTCGGAGATGTTCGCCGGCCCTGTCCGGCCGGCCAACCATGCCCGGTTCATCTTCCTGGACAACCGCGCGTACGGCTTCTACCCGGACTGGGACCGGGCCGCTGACGACACCGTGGCGATCTTGCGCACCGAGGCCGGCCGCGACCCCTACGACCGCGGCCTGACCGACCTGGTCGGGGAACTTTCCACCCGCAGCGAGGAGTTCCGCACCCGGTGGGCGGCGCACAATGTACGCCAGCACTACACCGGGCGCAAGCATCTCCGCCACCCCGTGGTGGGCGATCTCCACCTGATGTACGAGGCCTTGGATCTCTCCGCCGACGCCGGGCTGTCGCTGCTTGTTTATACCGCCGAGCCCGGTTCAAGCTCGGAGGATGCCGTCCGGCTGCTGGCCACTTGGGCCGCTAGTGGGCAGCCAAAGGCTCAGCCGGCACCGGCTCAGCCGGCGCCTAGCCAATCAGAGCCAGCACCGCTCCAGTAGTGACAACGCTGCCGGCTTCCGCGCGGACGCCGGTCAGTGTGCCGTTGCGGTGGGCGGAGACCTGAGTTTCCATTTTCATCGCTTCCAGCACAACAACGGGGTCCCCCGCCGCGACTTCGGTGCCCGGTTCCACAAGCCACTTCACTACGGTGCCGGCCATGTCGGCCCGCAGTTCTCCCGGGTCAACGGGGGCCGGTCCGCCACCGGAGGCCTCCGCCAGGGAGATCCGCTGCGGGAGGGCGCCGCCGGAACGTGCCCAGCCGTCCAACAGTTCAGCCGGCAGCCCGACTGCCATCCGGCGGCCGTCCACCTCGACGGTGATGGTCCGGCGTTCGCCGTCGGGAACCGAGGTGCTGTAGCCCGGGTCGGCAGGGACACGGTCCGCGAAGTCGGTTTCGATCCAGCGGGTGTGGATTCCCAGGCCGGCTTCAGAGGTGAAGTCCGGGGATTCCAGCACGGCACGGTGGAAAGGCAGGACGGTGGCCACACCGGTGATGCTGATTTCGGCGAGGGCCCGGCGGGCACGGCGCAGGGCCTGCTGGCGGTCGGCGCCGGTGACGATCAATTTTGCCAGCAGCGAGTCAAACTGCGGCGGAACGAAGGAGCCCGCACGGACACCGGTGTCGAGCCGGATCCCCGGGCCGGTGGGGCCGTGGAACTCCTCTACCGTGCCGGGTGATGGCAGGAAACCGCGCCCAACATCCTCGGCATTGAGCCGGAATTCGAACGAGTGCCCCCTCGGTGCCGGGTCCGCCGTGAGGCGCAACCGCTCCCCCGCAGCGATCCGGAATTGTTCCTGCACCAGGTCGATCCCGGTGGTTTCCTCCGTGATGGGATGCTCCACCTGCAGTCGGGTGTTTACCTCGAGGAATGCCACCGTGCCGTCCGCGGCAACCAGGAATTCGACAGTGCCCGCGCCGGAGTAGCGGGCTTCGCGGCAGACGGCCTTCGCGCCGTTGTAGATCTGGAGCCTCTGGTCCTCGCTGAGGAACGGCGCGGGGGCCTCCTCCACGAGCTTCTGGTGCCGGCGCTGAAGCGAGCAGTCGCGGGTTCCGACGACAACGACGTTGCCGTGCGTATCCGCGAGGATCTGCGCCTCGACGTGCCGCGGACGGTCCAGGTAGCGCTCCACAAAGCAGTCGCCGCGGCCGAACGCGGCGACGGCTTCCCGGACGGCCGAGTCAAAGGCTTCCTCGACTTCGTCGAGGGCGCGGACCACCTTCATCCCGCGGCCGCCGCCGCCAAAGGCCGCCTTGATGGCGATCGGCAGTCCGTGCTGTTCTGCGAAGACGCGGGCCTCGGCGGCGGATTCGACCGGGCCGGCACTGCCTGCGACAAGCGGGGCACCGGCGCGCACGGCCGCCTGGCGGGCAGTAATCTTATTGCCGAGCAACCGGATGGCCTCCGGGGTCGGCCCGATCCAGGTGAGTCCGGCATCGAGGACGGCCTGGGCGAATTCGGCGTTCTCCGAGAGGAAGCCGTAGCCGGGGTGAAGGGCGTCGGCGCCGGATTCGGCCGCTGCTGCCAGCAGCTTGGGGATATTCAGGTAGGTCTCGGCCGGTGAATTCCCGCCCAGGGCATAGGCCTCGTCGGCGACGGAAACGTGCAGGGCGTCGGCATCGATGTCCGCGTACACGGCGACGGAGGCCAGCTGTGCGTCGTCACAGGCCCGGATGATCCGGACGGCTATTTCACCGCGGTTGGCGATCAGGACCTTGCGCATCAGTTACTCACTTCTTCTTTGGGGGTGGCGGGTTCAGTGGCCGGATTGTCCGCCCAGCGGAAGCGGATCCGGCCGCCGATCGGGACCTGGGCGGCGAGATCCAGCTGGGAATCGACCACCACGGCAATCACGGGGTAGCCGCCCGTGATCGGATGGTCGGCGAGGAAGAGGACGGGAAGCCCTTCCGGCGGGACCTGCAGGGCGCCGGCGACTGTGCCCTCGCTGGCGAGTTCGCCTTGCCGGCTGCGCTGCAGCGCAGATCCCTGCAGGCGCATGCCGACCCGGTTGGACTGTGGTTTCACTTCCCACTCCTGGCCGCAGAAGGACGCCAGGGCTGCGGCATCGAACCAGTCGGCACGGGGACCGGGGACAACGTCGAGCACCGTCACTCCGGCGCCCGGGAAGTCCGGCTGCAGTTCGGGATGCCCGACGACGCCGGATTCGGCTTCGCCGCCGGCGGCGAAGAGCTGGCCGGCGGCCAGCGGTGCGGGGCCGATCCCGGACATGGTGTCAGTGGAGCGGCTGCCCAGCACCGGGGAGCTGTCTACGCCGCCGCGAATGGCGAGGTAACTGCGGAAACCACGTTCCGGCGCGCCGATGGTCAGCGTTTCGCCGTCGAGCAGGGCGAAGGGTGTGGCCATTGGGACAGTCCGGCGGGCGGCCGCACAGCCATCCGGGGGGAGTGATTCGATGGCCAGATCCGATGGCGCCCCGGCGACCGCGAGGACCTGGTCGCCGACTGCCTGCACGCGAAGGCCTCCCGCGACCGTTTCGACAGCGGCGGCCGACGGCGCGTTCCCGACAATGCGGTTGGCCCGGCGCAGCGAAGCCCGGTCCAGCGCCCCGGCGGCGGAGACGCCCATACCGGAGTGACCGTGGCGGCCAAGGTCCTGGATCAGGCTCTGCAGACCCGGCGAAACAACCCGCAGGCCGGATTCCACCCAGGCATCGGCAACCCCGGCCGAGGGTTTCGGGGCCAGCTCCACGGCGTCCCGGACCGCGCGGAACTGGACCCGGTGGCCGGGGGAGGCAAGCGCGGGCTGTTCCCGGTCCAGGTCCCACATGCCGGCGCCGGTCCGGCCGATCAGCTGCCACCCGCCGGGTGAGCGGCGCGGATAGACGGCCGAGTAATTGCCGGCCAGCGCCACCGAACCTGCCGGCACCGCGGTGCGCGGCGAGCTGCGCCGAGGGACCTCGAGGGACTGGTTTTCCCCCACCATGTAGCCAAAGCCCGGGGCGAACCCGGCGAAAGCCACGGTCCAGATCTGCCCGGTATGGGCTGCGATCACGCCGTCGGCCCCAAGACCGGTCAGTTCCCCGGCTTCGGCGAGGTCCTCGCCGTCGTACACCGTATCGATGACCACGAGCTCGCCGTCCCGCTGCGCGGGCGCGGTGAGGTCGAGCTGGAGCAGTTGCCGGGCGATCCGCCGGGCGGACCCGGGCGAGTCAGCCATGACCAGCACAGTTTCGGCTGCCGCGAGGACGTCCAACTGGCCCGGCAACGGGTTCTCGAGCAGCATTCCCTGCAGGGCCAGCACATCTTGGGTTCCGGTAAGTTCGGCAAGTACCGCACGGGTTCCCACCGCCCGCACAAAGCGGACCTTTTGTACTGCCAGGGTTTCCATAGCTGCTTTCATCGTTGCCGGTGCCTTGAACTGGATACGAACCGCGTCTGCGGCTAAACGAACGAGGCAGTGTTGATGCCCGCGGCGGACAGGGCCGCGCGGACCTCCGCCGCCATGCTGACGGCGCCCGGGGTGTCGCCGTGCACGCAGATGCTCTCGGCGCGGATCTTCAGGATGGAGCCGTCTATCGTGCGGACGGTTGAATCGGAGGCCATCCGGAGGACATGCTCGGTGACCTCCGTATGGTCGTGGAGGACGGCTCCGGGAAGCGTTCGGGACACCAGGGTGCCGTCCGGATTGTAGGCCCGGTCCGCGAAGGCTTCGGTCACGGCACGGAGCCCGGCAGCCTCTGCGAGACGGAGCACTTCGGATCCGGGCAGGCCCAGGATGGGCAGGTTCGGATCCACGGACTTCACGGCGTCGACCACGGCTTTCGCCTGCGCTGTGTGCGCGACAATTGCGTTATACAGGCCGCCATGCGGCTTGACGTAGGTGACAGTGCCGCCCTCGGCCGCGGCCAGGGCCTGCAGCGCACCGATCTGGTAGACGACGTCGTCAGCCAGTTCAATCGGGTCGATGTCCAGGAAGCGGCGGCCGAAACCGGCGAGGTCACGGTAGCCGACGTGGGCACCGATCACGACGCCGGCGGCGACCGCCTCGCGGCAGGTCCGGCGGATGACGCTGGGGTCACCGGCGTGGAATCCGCAGGCCACGTTGGCGCTGGAGACCGAGCCGAACATCGCCGTATCGTCGCCCAGGCTCCAGCGCCCGTAGGACTCGCCAACGTCGCTGTTCAGGTCAATGCTTGCCATTTGTGATCCTCATCTCATTGCTGCTCTTTAATAAGGATGCACTAAATACACGAATTGTTCAACAATTCTTCGAGCCGGTGCTGCGGCGCCGGGGCGGGACCACGCGCAGAACAAGCTGCGGCGCACATTCAGCCCTGCGACGCGGTAAATTCCAGCCGCTACCGGATTACGGCGTCCGCAAGTATTCCGCGCATCTTGGTCGGCATTACCCGCCACGGGCCGCGGCCCGGGCAAGTGCGCCGCCAGTTTCCGCGGAGTTTTTCAGCCGAAGGGAGTCCTGCCGCCGCCGTTATGGCCACGCAGGAGGCTGCCGGCGCCAACACAACAGCACTGGCCTCCGGTGACACGGGCCGTTCGTTGTGGCTTTTCCGCACCGCGTGATCTGGCGGCAGCGTCCCTGTTTTCCACCGAACCGTTTTCCACCGAACCGTTTTCCATCGAACCGTGGACAAGCGCCGGCGACCGGCTTCGGGCAAGCGTCCCTTGCTAGGGTGGATAAATGAAACTTCCCCTCGCCGCCCTGCCCGCTGCTGCCCTGATGATCGCGCTGACGGGCTGCGGGCAGGTGCAGGACGCCGCCAACAAGGCCGTCAGCGACGGCGCCTCCCAGGTCGCCACAGCTGCCGGGAGTGAAATCAAAAAGCAGGCCTGCTCCCTCGTGGCGGACGGCCTGGTCAGCGTGAAGGACAAGGAAGTGCTCGGCAGCCTGGTCTCCGGCGCGGAGAAAGCGGGAGTTCCCGCGGAGATCGTCACTCCGCTGCGCCAAATCGCCGACTCCGGGGATCAAGCGCCGGCCGAGTCCGTCCAGGCTCTCCAGGACGCCTGCGCCAAGTAGCTCCCGGGCAGCGGCTCCTTAGCGCTTGCCTCTTTTCCTGGACCCTTTCCCGCGGCCCTTATCCGGATTCGGGGCGTACCGCTGCGCCACCTTTGGCTTCTTTACGGCAGGGCCGCGCCGGTCAGGCTTCGGTTCCTTTTTGGGCTTTTCCTGGTTGGCCGAGGGCTGGCGGGAGCTCGCGGCAGTGCGGCCGCGGACAATTCCGATGAACTCCTCGATCACTTCATCAGTGGTTTCGCTGCGCCACGCCACTGCGATCTCCGTGGCGGGCGCCCCGGTCAGTTTGCGCGCCACAGTGTCCTTGACGTTGAAGTGGCGCGCCACGGACATGGGCAGGATCACGAGGCCAGCCCCCGTCGCCACCACCCGCAAGGCCATTTCGGGGCCGCCAAGTTCGGCGACGTCCAGGAACGACTCCGTAGCGAGATCGGCCAGCGCCACTTCCTCGAACACGGAAATCTCATGTCCCTTGGGCGCCACCACCACGGGCTGTTCCTCGTACAGGGCAATAACGCTCAAACCCTCGCGCTCCACGGGCAGCCGGACAAAGCTCAGGTCGGCGGAACCGTCGCGCAGCACGGCGAGCTGGGTGCCGTCGTCGGACATAAAGGAACGCACCGGAACATCAGGCATCCGCTCTTCCCAGCGCCGCGTCCACTTGCCCGGCGTTACGCCGGCGACGTACGCGAAACGCAACTCCCGGGCGGCTGCTTCGGCCGGGACGGCGGTGGCTTCATCGGGGGTCTGGGGAGGTTCTTCTGCTGCGGACACATGTTCACAGTACCGCCCGGCCCGGCGCATGGCGGGTGTCAGGGTTCAGTGCCGGTGCCTGCTCCCGCTCTGGCCGGATACCCTTGAACCATGACCTCTGCAAACTCCCAGTCCATGAAGCCGGCCACCGTTGCCAAGAAGCTTGGCATCTACCTGCCCGCAACACCCCAGGAGTTCCAGGATTCGGTTATCAGCCGCGCCGATTTCGCCGAGCTCCAGGCCACCCCGCCGGAGTGGCTCGCGGAACTTCGCCGCAACGGCCCGCATCCCCGCCCGGTGGTCGCCCAGAAGCTTAACGTCTCCATCAGCGGCCTGGCCCGCGGCGGCGTCGAGGAGGCGTTGACGACGGCGGAGATCACCGCGCTGCTGCAGGCGCCCCCGGCTTGGCTGGTCGCCGAACGCTCCACCCACGCCGCCGTCCGCGCCGAAGCCCAGCGGGTCAAGGATGAAGCCGCGAAGAAGGACACCAAAACCGCACGCAACTCGGCCGAATAGCCGCTGAAGGCGGCGGGGCATGCTCAGTCCCGGTGAGGCCGGATAAAGTCCCCGCAACCGTCGTCGAAAAACTGACACCCTCGGCCCCCAGCTGACCATTGACGGCCCGCCGTCCATGGACTCCAATGGAATCAGTGGAACCGCGCCCGCACCGGGCCGAATCCCTGGAGGTGTTGGAATGGCGTCACCGTTCTTGTCCGCCCCGTTCGCGTTATGGCAATTCCTGGCGCTGGCCGCCGTTGTGGTGATCGCTGCGGGAGCCTCGGTCTACCTGGTCCGCAAGCACAAGGCCGCAGAGGATGGCCTGCCGGATGCCGTTTTCTGGGATGCTTTCGCCGGGCTCGCCGTCGCCGTTCCGGCGGTAATCCTCCCCGCCCTGGCGGCACCTTGGGCCGGGCTCCTGCTCGCCATTCTCGCCGCCGCCGCGGCTGCCGCCAGCTACCTGGGGACGCCCGGGATCGTCGAAAAGACGGCGGCCCGCCGCTTCGCCCGGGTGACTGCTGGCCGCAACGAACTCGCTGCCGCCCGGCACCGCGGCGCCCTGGCACGCTGGCAACGCTACGAACTCGACCCCGCGCATTGCATCGATTACCCCGCCATGAGTGACCCGCGGCAACCGGAGACGGCTGTCCTGATCCGGGCCATCAAGGCAGCAGAGCTGCTCCGGGGCGGAACCGATCCCGGTTACGCCCCGGCTGTCGCTCGCCTGGAACAAGCCCTCGCCGAGGCCGAACGCGCCGCCGGGGTGCAACAGACGGCCCCGGTCCGCACCGCCGCCTTGGTGACGGCGGATCCCGTGCTCGGCTGACGCCGCCGGCAACTCACCCGCGCGCGGCAACGCTCCGCTGCAAGCGGACCAGTATTACAGCTCCACAGTGCCGCTTTCGCCCACGCTCATCCGGTTGTGCATAACCTTGGACTTAACCCATTGGAGTACAGTCGCGGCCGTCCCGCCAGGGCTGGTCCAGTACTCGGCAGAGTCCGAATCGACATGCAGCAGCACCACGTCGGGGGTATCCGGACCGTCCGGGAACCAGGCCTCGACCATCTGGTTCCAGAGCCCATGGATCTTCGTCGGGTCCGTAACAACCTCGGCCGTTCCGGCCACGGACACCCATTCCGTCCCCTTGCCGAAGGAGACGTTGACGGCCGGATGCGCCCGGACGTGGGCTACCTGGGAGGTGGTGGCGGAGGTGAAGAACCACATATCCCCGTCCTCCAACACGTCCTGGACGGCAAGCGGCCGGCTGACCAATGCGCCCTCGTTATTAACTGTGGTGAACATTCCGATCCGCGAATCGTTGATGATGTCCGTAACTTTGCTGATGTTTTCTGCGTCCGACATGCTCTCACCTCGTTCAGGTTCCGAACGGGGGAAGGTCCCCCTTTCGACAGCCTATTGGTAAGTGTGCTTACTTATCAACAACTGCCGGCAGGAGGACCTTTCCGGTGTTGACTGCCGGGCTCAGTATCCCTTGGACAGGACCTTGCCCTTGAAGAACTCCGGGCGGAGCTTGGACATAACCAGCATCAGGACCACGCCCAGCAGGATCACGCCCATGCCCAGGATGAACACGAGGCCGATTCCGCCGACCGATGAACCGGAACCGTACGCCGGGTCCATGGAGTCATACGCGGTCTTGAGGAACATCACCAGAAGGATAATTCCGCCCAGCAACGGGGAGAGGAATTTGAAGAAGAACGAGTGCGCCCCCTTGAACGCCTCGCTCCGGAAGAACCAGACGCAGGCCAGAGCCGTGATGCCGTAGTAGAAGCAGATCATCATGCCCAGGGCGGTGATGGTGTCCCACAGCGCATTCTCGGAGGTGGTCCGGGTGACCACGTAGAACGCCGCGGCCGCGATGGCGGCGGCAATCGTGGCGTAGCTCGGAGACTTGAACGTGGGACTGATCTTGCCGAATTTCGCCGGCAGCGCCTGGTAATGGCCCATCGCCAGCAGCGTTCGTGCCGGGGAAACGAACGTGGACTGCAAGGACGCAGCCGAGCTGCTCAGGATGGACAGGGACATCAGGATCGCGAACGGGCCCATCACCGGTCCGGCGAGGACAGCGAAGATACTTCCCTGGTTCTCGGGGTTTCCGGCACCCAGGCCTTCCTCTCCGACGCCGGCGAAAGACAGTGTCGCAAGGGCCACAGTCATGTAGATGATCACGATGACCAGCACTGTGACGGTGGCCGCACGGCCAGGGGTCTTCTCCGGGTTGCGGGTTTCCTCGTTCATGGTCAAGGTGACGTCCCAGCCCCAGTAGATGAAGATCGAGAGCGAGACGCCGGCGGCGAAAGCCGAGAAGGAGCCAACGGCAAACGGGTTGAACCAGTCGGGGGTGATCGCCGTGGCGTCAAAGGCTGTGCCGTTGGCGACGTGGCTGAAAGCGGCGATGGCGAACCAGCCGAGCACAAAGAGCTGGAACGCGACGAGCACGTACTGGACACCCTTCGTCGTTTCCATGCCGCGGTAAGAGATCCAGCAGGCCAGCGCGATGAACACCAGCGTGGTGGCGATGTTCACGGGCAGGTTCAGGGTCAGGTCAGCCAGATCGGGATTGCTGAACACCTGGGCCAGCATGAGGTAGAAGAAGTCAACGGCAACGGCCGCCAGGTTGGACAACACAATGATCGTCGCGGCGATCAGTCCCCAGCCGCCCATCCAACCGATCCATGGACCGAAGGCACGCGAGGCCCAGGTGAAGGACGTGCCGGCGTCGGGCATCGCGTTGTTCAGCTCCCGGTAGCCGAATGCGACGAGCAGCATCGGAAAGAACCCCACCAGGAAGATGGCCGGCAACTGCACGCCGACCTCGGCGACAGTGGGCCCGAGGGCGGCGGTCAAGGTGTAGGCCGGGGCAATACAGGAAACGCCAATAACGACGGCGCCGATCAGTCCCACCGATCCGGCTTTCAGGCCCTTGGCACTGAGTCCTGCGTGCGTATCGTGCGCGGTCTTGGCCGTCGCGTGTTCGGTGCTCATGATGGGGCCTCTCCGGAGGTGTCATTCAACGTTGAATGGTTCTGGTGCTTGAGTTCGTAGCCGCTGGGTACCACAAACATCGGCACCGGAAGGGCGCGCAGGATGCGGTTCGCTGTGCTGCCCAGAAATATGGACCGCGGGTGGGCCAGCCGGCTTGAGCCGATGACCAGGATCTCCCCGTCCTCCCAGTCGAGGCCGTCCACGGCCTCTTCGATGCTCCGGCCCTGCGCAACGACCACATCCGTGGTGGCCGAGAGCGGGTCACCGGACGGGCTGGCCGGCGCGGCGTCCGCGACAGTCTTTTCGGCGTACTCGCGGGCGGCCTTGGCCGACTCTGCCGAGTCGCCGCCGTCAAGGGCGAGTAACGACACCACCCGCAGCGGCACGGACCGGTTCGCTGCCATGCCGATGGCAAAGTCGAGCAGCTTCTCCGCCCCCGTCCGGGTGCCGAGTCCACAACTGATCCGGCCCAGGGCCTCCGTCCGGTGGTAGCCGCGGGGGGCCAAGGCCACCGGAACGGTCGATGCGTGGAGCAGCGCGCTAGCTACCGACCCGATGGTAAATCGCTTAAAAAGCCCGTTGCTGGTGGCCCCGATCACGAGGACGTCGGCCCCCAACTCCTCCGCCGCCTGGATCAGCGTTCGGGCGTCGGAATCTCCGCTGCGGATATGGGCCCGCGCCGGGACGTCCGCCGGAACGAGGGCAAGGGCCTCGTCGAGCCATTGTTGTGCCTGTTCGTTCAGCAGCGTCTCGAAACCGGCCTTGGGTGCATGGGCGGCGGCTCCCTGCTGGATTTCGGGCACCGCCAGCACCAAATCCAGGCTGGCACCGCGGCCCCGGGCCAGCGAGATGGCCAGGTTAATGGCATCGTGGCCTCTCGCATTGGCTGAATATCCCACTACATAACGCATCTGGCCGGTCCTTTCTGGAGGGTTGCGCGGGCTGGGCCGTAAAAAAGTGCTAATTGGCGGAGACAGACGCGCGGTCTGCCGCCGCGACGATCCGGGCCGCCGTGTGGCGCCCCATCCGGACTGCGCCGTCGACATGCTGGTAGCCCTCAGCGGCGAGGTCGGAGGAGGACCAGTAGATAGGACCAACGGGTGCGTGCTGGTCCTTTCCGTAGCGATGCAGTCCACCCAGGTCGTAGCTGGAAGCATAGGCGCCGCGCGTCCACTCCTCGGACCCCCAGTCCGACTCGTAGTAGACCTCCGGTTCGAGGGCTTTGTCCCCCAGGAAGCCGGCGATCGATTCGAGGATGGTGCGGCGGCGTTCCTCGGCGCTGAGCTCGAACATGGCGTCGGCCTTCTCATCCGAGATAAAGCCGACCAGGGTGCCGCGGGGGTCCTCGTGGTTGGTGTTGTCGTAGACCTCCTGGACCAGGGCGCCGGCACCGAAGCAGGTTCCGGAGAGTCCGTCCTCGCGCCAGAACGGGGTGCTGTAGACGGCATGGACCTTGATCACCAGTCCCAGCGACTGGTGCTGGTGCATCTGGTGCTGGCGGCGCGGCAGCGGCGGATTGAACGAGACCCGGGAGTACAGGTTGGGCGGGACGGCCATAATAACGAACCGCGCGTTCACGGTGGCACGGTCCGATACGGCGGTGACACGCTGCTCCCCGCCCGCGTCCGCGCTCCAGTTGACGGTGCGCACCGGGCTGTCCAATACAACGTCGTTCCCCAGTTCGGCGGCCATCAGGACCGAGACCTGCTGCATTCCCCCAACGACGCGCTTGTCGAGGATAAAGTCCTCATCGGTGAGGTGGCTGAAGGATCCTGCGGAGGCAGCCATCAGCACCGCCTGCAGGGCCGAAAAAGCGTGGGCCGGCTTGGTCAGCATGCCACCGGCAATAAAGAGGCCGATATTATTGCAGGCTTCCTCATCCGTGGAGTTCTCCCGCAGCCAGTGGTGGAAGGAGATGGTGTCCAACTCTCGGGCCTTGGGATGCGCCCACGGCTCGGTGGGGCCAATCTCGGCGGCGAGAGAGTCCAGCAGTGCCGTGAGCTTATCCATTTCGGTCGCGGTCCTCGCGCTGACCGGGAAGGTAGCCCCCGAATAGAGGGTGCGCTTACCGTCGGAGCCGATATAGACGGACTCGCCGTCGCGGTAGCGGGAATACGTTTGGAGGCCCAGCTCGTCGAGGAGAGCCAGCAGTTCGGTCTGATCCGGGGAGACCCACTGGCCACCGATTTCCAGCATGGCGCCATCGATGGTGTCGGTCCAGGTGCGGCCGCCTACGCGGTCGCGCGCTTCCAGCACGGCCACGCTTAGGCCGGCCTTTTTCAGTTCACGGGCTGCGGTCAGCCCGGCGGGCCCTGCTCCGACAATAACGACGTCGCGGTCAAGTTCCAGCATGATGTCCTCTCCGTGGCCGCGAAGTGATGCGGCCCACTAAATGAATGCCATTCATTTAGACTCGACTATAGACCCATCGGGTGCGCTAGGGAAGACCTTCACGCGAAGAAAACTCGGACGCAAAGTAAGGGCAGAATGGGAGAACCGCCCCACAGCAGAAAGGCCAGGAATGCCGGCATCAACCAGTGCCCCCGCAGAACCGCACCGCCAGGGCGCAAAACCCCGCCGCAGGGCTGGCCGGCCTGCTGCCGCCGTGCTCGATCAGGACGTCATCACCGTGGCGGCGCTTCAGCTCATCGGCAAGAGCGGCTACGGCGGATTTACCATGGCCGCATTGGCGCGGACGCTCAACGTCGCTCCGTCGGCCTTGTACAACCACGTCTCGTCCAAACAGGACGTACTGGTCCTGGTCCAGGACCATCTCACGTCCTTCGTTGACGTGTCAGCCTTCGACGCCGAACCGTGGGACAGAGCCGTCCGCAGGTGGGCCTGGAGCTACCGGAACGTTTTCTCCCAGCACACCCCCCTGATCCCGGTGATTGCAGTGCTCCCGGTCACCGACGCGCCCAAGACCCTCGCCATGTACGAGGCCGTCAGCGCCGGATTCGGCCGGGCCGGTTTCCCGCAGGAGCGGATTATTTCCGCAATTGTCGCCCTGGAATCCTTCATTTTCGGCTCGGCGTATGACGTCACTGCACCCGCGGACATTTTTGACTCCGGCCGAATGGCTGCCTCGACACCGAATTTCACGGAAGCCGTGGCTCGCCTGGCCGAGCAAGGGCACGCGAATCAGGCCGACGCCGCATTTGAGCTGGGACTCGACACGCTTGTCACCGGTTTCGGCGCGCTGCGGGTCTAGCCGTCCGGGTCCGGCCGTCCGAAGGGCCCGGGAGCGCACAAAAAAAGAACCCCGGTCCGAAGACCGGGGTTCTAGTGCGTGCGCGAGGGGGGATTTGAACCCCCACGCCCTTTCGGACACTGGCACCTGAAGCCAGCGCGTCTGCCGTTCCGCCACTCGCGCGCAACTTCTTCCACCTAATCCGGGCCCGGAATCCGGACCGCCAACCTCGTGAAAGCAGCGAGATCAAGCATAACGGACAAGAGCGGGAAAAGGCCAATCGACCCCCGGAGGGGGACCCCGGAGGAGCCGAAGGGGCCTGCTAGGGAAGACTTCAGTCACCCGCCGCACCCGGAATCCGGCTCCGGACGGCACTCGGGATGCGGCCTCCGCGGAGAAATGGAGATCTTCGTGCCGGTCGGATCAAGCAGGTGTCAGCGCACGTCAGAAGGGCTCCGAGGTATTTTCCCTGGCACGCAGCGGTGGCCCGCATTAAGGCCATTTCCAGACTCGCCCAGTAGTATCTGATTAGGAGTGCCCGTTACCAGCGGGCTCCCGCCGATGCGGGAAACCGAGTTCCGGACAGAATACTGCCCTGCAGTCGTCACGAAAGGAGAAGGACCATGGGATTGCTGGACAAAGTCGAGCGCGGCATCGAAAAGGCCGTCCGCGGGGTCTTCTCCACCGGTTCCCGCGCCCAGGTTGAGCCGGTCGAGATTGCCAGCCACCTCCGCCGCCAGGTGGACAACAAGGCCATCACCATCGCCGCCGGGCGGACCCTTGCTCCCAACGTCTTTGACGTACTCCTCAGCGACTCCGACTTCGAGCGGGCGCAGGAATGGGGCACTCCCCTTGCCGAAGAACTGTGCGATGTTGTGATCAACCACGTGCGCAGCCAGGGGTACACCCTCAAGGGCCCTGTCCGGATCAGTTTCCGCCGTGATGAGGAACGCCGCGCCGGAGCCTTCGAAATCACGTCGCGGACCGAAAAGTCCCCCTCTGCCCCGCAGCCGGCGGGGCACGGCGGCATGCCGGCCGCACCGACGCGCCAGCCCTCTCGGATGCAGCCGGTCCTGGACATCGACGGGCAGCGGTACTCGCTGAACGCCCCGTCGATCGTTTTGGGACGTTCTTCCGAAGCGGACATCCTCATCGACGACACCGGCGTTTCCCGCCGCCACTTGGAAATCCGGACGGGGCCGGGGACCGCCCAGGCAGTCGATCTGGGCTCCACCAACGGCAGCTACGTCAACGGCCACAAGGTCGTGGGGTCCTCGGAACTCACCGACGGCACCACAATCACTATGGGACGGACCAAAATCATCTTCCGCCTTTTGCCCGCCAACCCAGGTGGCCGCCGGTGAGCGAACTGACGATCACCGCCCTGCGCTTCGGTTTCCTCCTGCTCCTCTGGGTGCTGATCTTCAGCATCGTTGCCGCCATGCGTCGCGATCTTATGATCGGCCGCAAGGCAGCGGCCGGCGCCCCGACGGCGCGGCAGGTGCGGAAAAACCCGGCCCTCGCCGAGCCAGCCACCCCCGCCAAACAGCAGCCCCGCCAACTGATCGTCACGGAGGGTCCGCTCAAGGGCACAACGATCCAGTTGGCGGCAAGCCCCATCCTGCTGGGCCGGGCCCAGGAAGCCACCCTTGTGTTGGAGGATGACTATGCCTCGGGACGCCACGCGCGCTTGTTCCCGCAGGGCAGCCGCTGGTTCATTGAAGACCTTGGCTCGACAAACGGTACCTATCTGGCCGATCAGCAGCTCACCCGGGCACTGCCCGTCGAGTTGGGTGTCCCCGTGAGAATCGGCAAGACGGTCATTGAATTGAGGCCATAGCCATGGCTGCCACCGAACTTCCCGCAGGCAAGGCACCCGCCTCAAAGCGGCCACTGATCATGCGCTATGCCGCGCGTTCCGACGTCGGCAGGGTCCGCGGAAAAAACGACGACTCCGCCTACGTTGGCCGCCACCTCGCCGTCGTTGCCGACGGTATGGGCGGACACGCCGGAGGTGATGTCGCCTCGGCCGCAACGGTCCTGGACATGATCCATCTGGATAGCGACGACTACCACGGCGACGCGGGCACCATACTGGCGGACGAGATCCAGACTGCCAACTCGCTGCTCTCCGAACTCGTTCACATTGATCCCAAATTGGCCGGTATGGGCACCACCGTCACTGCCCTCCTGCTGGCTGAAGGCAAACTCCACTTCGCCCACATTGGCGACTCACGCGCCTACCGGCTTCGAAACGGTGAGTACGAGCAGGTAAGTGTGGACCACACCTTCGTCCAGCGCCTCATCGACGAAGGTCGGCTCCGGCCCGAAGAGGCCGAAACCCATCCGCATAAAAATGTCCTGATGCGCGTCCTCGGTGACGTCGACGCGAGCCCGGAGCTGGACCTGGACACCCTCGAAGTGGAGCCGGGCGAACGCTGGCTGCTCTGCTCAGACGGATTGAATTACGTGGCCGGCCACGTCGTGGAACGCACGGTCCGGGAGACCCGGGATCTGCGTGAATGCGCCGAACTGTTGGTCGATCTCACGCTCGAAGCAGGCGCCCCGGACAATGTGACGGTCGTGATGCTGGAGATCGTCGAACAGACCGCCGACGACGTACGGACGGCCGCCGTCGATGTTGTTCCGGCTCCAGCGAGCCCGATCGTGGCCTCCGGCGGGTCCGAAAGGGCCGGGCAGGCCACCGGGAGCACCGTCGGCGCAGCGGCCAAATCCGCGGCCTCGTCAACGGGTACCCCGAAGGACCCCGACGGGGCACCGAGCCCAGCAGAGAGGGTCAGGCCGCAGGAAGAGCCGGAAAACTCCACCGATCCGCACTTGGGTGAGCACCTTTCCGCGGAGGTCCTCCGCGAGGAACTCTCCGGCCGGCCGCACGAGCTTGTGGGGGCAGCAGCCACCGCCGCCGAATCCGGCTCCATTCCCACCATCGCCGGGCGCACCATGGCGCGCCGGGCCGCGACCGTCCTGACCCACAAGTCGGAACAGGCCAAAGAAGAAGCCGACGAGTTCAGCCCGGACGGAGGGCCGCGCCGCTGGGTGACGATCGCAATCGCCGCCGCCATCCTGGCAGTGCTCGCCGTCGGTCTGTGGCTGGGCTACGCCTGGACCCAGACCCGGTACTACATCGGCGAGCAGGACCAGCATGTAGCCATCTTCAACGGGGTCTCCCAACGCCTGGGACCCATCCAGTTATCCAGGCTCGAAACGGTGACCGAGGTCAGGATGTCGGATCTGCCGGAATTCTCCCAGCAGCGGGTGCGACAGACTGTGCCTGCCAGGGATCTCTACGATGCCCAGCGGATCGTCAAAAACCTGGAGCGCACCGGAACCACAGCCCCCGCAGACGAGTGCATCACGCCATCTCCGGCGCCGGCTAGCCCAGATGCATCATCGGCTCCGGGAAATACCGCGAGTCCGGGCGGGGCCGGCAGCGCCACGCCAGCACCGTCGTCGACCGCTCCGAGCTGTGAGGGTGCCAAATGACACCGATAGAGTCCACGCCAAAGCCCCGGCGGAATGTTGAACTGGTCCTGCTTGTCCTGGCCCTCGCCGTCGGCATCGGCGCCAACGTACTGGTCGGCGCAGACCAGCAGAAGGCATTTGACACGGAGTTCTGGTTCCAGTCCAGCCTGTTTGCGGCCGCTGCCTTCGTATTCCACATCGTGCTGCGCCTCCGCGCGAAATATGCCGATCCGGTTATTCTTCCGCTGGTGATCGCCCTGAATGGACTCGGTCTCGCCATGATCCACCGACTCGACAGGGTCGGGGAAGACACTGGAAACAACCAGCTGCGCTGGACGCTGGTGGCCATGGCAGTTTCGATCGCCGTCATTTGGTTCCTCAAGGACCATCGGGTCCTTCGCCGTTTCACCTACATCTCGCTTGCCGTCAGCGCGCTCCTGTTGGTCCTTCCGCTTCTTCCCGGAGTCTCGGCCGGTGAAATCCTGGGCGCCCGGGTGTGGATCAGATTTGGCTCGATGACCTTCCAGCCCGGTGAAATAGCGAAGATCACGCTGGCAATATTCTTTGCAGGGTACCTTTCCTCCAACCGGGATCTCATCCTGTTGGCCGGCCGGAAAGTCGGCCCCATCCAATTCCCCAGATTCAAGGACATGGGCCCCATGCTGGCGGCCTGGCTCGTGAGCATCGGCGTGCTGATCTTTCAGCGGGACCTGGGATCCTCAGTCCTGTTCTTCGGGCTTTTCCTCGTGATGATCTATGTCGCCACGAGCCGTATCAGCTGGGTGATCATCGGGATCGGGCTGCTCACTGCCGGCGGGTTTGTGGCGTCCCGGGTCTTCTCGCACGTGGCCCTGCGGATCGACGGCTGGGTCAACGCCTTCACAGACGAGGTCTACGGCCGCGAGTTTGGCGGCAGCCTGCAAATCGTTGAGGGCTTGTTCGGTATGGCCAACGGCGGCCTGGTGGGCACCGGCCTCGGCCAGGGACGCCCCAATCTTGTCCCATTCGCCAACAGCGACATGATTATCGCGTCCTTCGGTGAGGAACTGGGACTCATCGGCCTGTTCGCGATCGTGCTGATGTACCTGTTGCTCTTCACCCGCGGCTTCCGCGCTGCGCTGGGGACGAGGGACGCGTTCGGGAAGCTGCTGGCCACCGGACTGTCCTTCGCGATTGCACTGCAGTGCTTCGTCGTCATTGGCGGCGTCACACGGCTCATTCCCCTCACCGGCCTCACCACGCCCTTCCTGGCCGCCGGCGGCTCTTCCCTGCTGGCCAACTGGATCATCGTTGGACTGTTGCTGATGATCTCGCACACGGCACGCGGCCCGGTCGATACGACCCCGCTGGCCCCCGGCGAACAACCCGACCAACAGAAAGTCACCCCTGCCATGCCTTCGAAGCCGGCCGCCGCGCCCGGTACCGGACGGACCAGCCCGGACACACCGACCGCGGCGGTGAAGCTGTGAACCAAGCCATCCGCAGCTCCTGGATCGCGGCGATCGCGATGTTCGTCCTGATCTTCGGCGCCCTCAGCTACGTCCAGGTCGTCGGCGCGGACGAATTGCAGGCCAATGCGTGGAACAAACGCACCCTGCTCCAGAATTACTGCAACGACCGCGGCGCCATCATCGTGGGCGGCACCCCGGTGGCGGAGTCAGTCGAGACGGCGGGGAGCTGCAAATTCCAGCGCACCTACACCCAACCGCCGCAGTATGCCGGCATCACCGGTTACTTCTCCAGGAGCTTCGGCGTGACCGGGTTGGAAAAAACGATGAACAAAGAGCTTGCTGGAAGCTCGGACCAGCAGTTCCTGGACCGTGTCGGCCAACTGTTCCTGGGCAACCAGCCCAAGGGCGCCTCCGTTGAGCTCACACTGGATCCCGCCATCCAAAAGCTCGCCTACGACCTCATTCCGGACGGACAGCGCGGCTCGATTGTGGTGACCAATCCGAAAACCGGCGCGATCATAGCGATGGTTTCCAAACCCTCCTACGACCCGAACCTGATCGCCACCCAGGATCCGGCAGCCGAGGCAGCCAATTTGGCCGAGCTGAACAAGGTCCCCGGGATCAACTTGAACCAGAACGTCAGCGGTCCCACCGGGGCCTTGCTGGCACCGGGCTCGGTGTTCAAAATCGTTGACACGGCGGCTGCCCTGAACTCGGGAAAATACAATAAGGACAGCATTCTGCCGAATCCGGCTGAGATGTCCTTTCCCGGCATCCAGTACAAGTTGCCCAACTACGCCGGCGGCAACTGCTACTCCCGCGACACGGCCACGTTTGCCTTCGCACTGCAGCAGTCCTGCAACACCCCGTTCGCCAAGATCGCCCTGGACCTGGGCCAGCAAGCCATTGTCGACCAGGCCGAAAAATTCGGTTTCGGGCAGGAATTTGGCGACCAGCTGAAGCTGGACTCCGCCCCCAGCTTCTTCCCCGTGGAAAAACTGGATGACGCCAGCCTCGCGCAGTCGTCGATTGGCCAGCGGGACGTCCGGGCGACTCCGCTTCAGATCAACCAGATGACAGCGGCGATCGCGAACGGCGGGGTACAGATGCAACCAAACCTCATCAAGGCCTTGCGTTCCCCGGACCTGCGGCCATTGAGCGAGCCGAAACCCCAGGTGCTGCGCACCTCCACCTCATCGGAGATTGCCCGGCAGATCAATGAGTGGATGGTCAGTGTCGTCAGCGACGGCATTGCCCGCGCGGCCGCCGTGCCCGGAGTCCAGGTGGCCGGCAAGACCGGTACCGCTGAGCTTGGCAACGGCCTGAACAATTCATGGTTTACCGGGTTTGCCCCGGCGAATGACCCGCAGGTGGCTGTCACTATCGTGATGGAAGGCGTAGACATCACCACCGGCGCACAGCTAACCAGTCCGAATGCGAAGAAGATCTTTGAGGCGGTGTTGAATAAGTGAGGCCTTCATCAGGAATCACCCTCGGCGGCAGATTTCAGCTGACGACGCGTATTGCGATCGGCGGCATGGGAGAAGTCTGGAAAGCCAAAGATCTGATCCTTGGCCGCATCGTCGCTATCAAGGTGCTCAAGGAGGAGTACACCGGGGACCCCGGTTTCCTCCAGCGCTTCCGGGCCGAGGCCCGGCACACGGCGCTGCTGAACCACGTGGGCATCGCCAACGTCTTTGACTACGGCGAGGAAGAAGGCTCCGCCTACCTCGTGATGGAGCTCGTTCCGGGCCAACCGCTGAGCAGCATCATTGAACACGAACAGGTGCTTTCCCCGGACCGCACCCTTTCCATGATTGCCCAGACGGCCCGCGCCCTCTCGATGGCGCACACCCAGGGCCTGGTGCACCGCGATATCAAGCCGGGCAACCTGCTCATCACCCCGGACGGGCGCGTAAAGGTCACGGACTTTGGCATCGCTCGGCTGGCAGACCAGGTCCCGCTCACCCAGACCGGACAGGTGATGGGAACGGCCCAGTATCTGGCCCCCGAGCAGGCTACCGGCCAACTCGCGACCGGAGCCTCGGACATCTATGCCCTCGGCGTGATCGGCTACGAGTGCCTCACCGGCCGCCGCCCGTTCTCCGGCGAATCACAGATCGCCATCGCACTGGCCCAGGTCAATGATGCGCCGCCGCCGCTTCCGGAGACCTTGCCGAAGCCGGTCCGCGCGCTGCTGATGTCGATGCTGGCCAAGGACCCCAAGAACCGTCCCGCCGACGCGCTCAAGCTGTCGGAGGCTGCCGAAGCCATCCGCAACGGCGACATTTCCGCAGCTCACGCCGCGGTTCCCGGCATGCTCCTCTTCGAGGCGGCGACCGGCCCGATCACCGCCCCGGTAGACGTCCCCACAGCAGCTACGGGTGTCATCGGCGCGGCTGACCGAACGACGTCGGCCACCTCGGCACTGCCGGTAGTCGGCGCCGCCGCAGCCGGTGCCGCAGCTGGGTTTGCTGCCGGATCCGACGCCGCCGGGGCCCGAAGCACACTCTCACGCGCCGATGCTCTCGCCGCGGAACGCACCTGGGACCAGGAGGACGACGACTACGACGATCCCGTCGATGAACCGGGGCACCGCGGACGCAGCCCCTGGACCTGGCCGCTGGTGGCGCTGATCCTGCTCGTGCTGTTCGCCTTGGTGGGCGTGGTATTGACCCAGGCCGGGATCCTGTTCCCGAAGACGCCGGCGAGCAGCAGCGCGGCGGTCACCACCAGCAGCAGCGCGCAGCCGAGCAGCTCCAGCGCGTCACCCACATCCTCAAGCGCGAGCCCCACCAGCAGCCCCGCGACGCCTACAAAGTCGACTCCGGCCGGGATCAACCTCATTCCGGAAAGCTATCTCGGCCGCCCCTTTAACCAGGTCCGCAGCGAACTCATCGGACTGGGCCTTGTGGTGACCGGAGCCGAGGTATTTGACGATTCCACCCCCGGAACGGTGGTCCAAATAGACCCGGCCGGACGGGTCCAATCGGGCACAACCATAACAGTGAGCTACTCCAAGGGCCCGGCGCCCGCCACGGTCCCGACGCTGCAGCCCGGTGCCAGCGAAGCCGCCGTGCAGCAGGCCATCGAAAGTGCGGGCCTGCGTTGGGCCAAGGGGGCTGACCTCGCTCCGGCCACCAAGACGCAGGCTCCCGGCACTTTCGTCAGCTCCGAGCCCGCCTCCGGCGCCAGCGTCCCCGCCGGCTCACTTGTGACCTACCACCTGGCCAAAGCAGCGCCCGCGGCAGCTACCCCAAGTCCGACGGGAACGTAGGCCATCATGTCCACTTCACCCCGCACCCCATCGCACCGGGAGGACCGCGGCCCCGTCAACACGCAGCGCGTCCTCAGCGGGCGCTATGAGCTGGGTGAACTGATCGGCCGCGGCGGCATGGCCGACGTTTTCCGCGGCGTGGACACCCGATTGGGACGCACCGTCGCGGTCAAACTGCTTCGCCCCGACCTTGCCCGGGACCCTCAGTTCCAGGCCAGGTTCAAACGCGAAGCGCAGGCGGTGGCCGCGTTAAACCATCCCTCAATCGTGGCCATCTACGACACCGGGGACCACTCCGTCCCCGGCGACCACGAGGACACTGTCCGGGTGCCGTACATCGTGATGGAGTTCGTTTCCGGAAAAACGATCCGGGACCTCATCCGGTCCAAGGACGTCGGAATCGACCAGGCGATTGACTTCACCCTGGGGGTGCTCGCCGCCCTGGACTACAGCCACAAGGCCGGAATTGTGCACCGCGACATCAAACCGGCCAATGTGATGTACTGCCCGGAGTCCAACAGCGTCAAAGTGATGGATTTCGGGATTGCCCGCGCCATGGCGGACTCGGCAGCGACCATGACGCAAACACAGGCCGTCGTGGGGACCGCACAGTACCTTTCCCCGGAACAGGCACGCGGCGAGACCGTTGATGCCCGCAGCGATCTCTACTCTGCCGGCTGCCTGCTCTATGAGATGCTCGCCGGCCGGCCCCCTTTCATCGGCGACAGCCCCGTTTCTGTTGCCTACCAGCATGTGCGGGAGATTCCGGAACTGGCCAGCAGCCTGAATCCTGATGTCTCCGAGGCACTGGACAGCGTACTGATGAAGGCACTGCAAAAGAACCGGGCGGACCGCTTCCAGGATGCCGCAGCCTTCCGCCGTGCCCTCCGGGCTGCCCGGAGCGGAGTTGGGGTCACCGCACCGCCGGCAAGCGAAGCGCCCACCAATCCCAATGACACCATTCCGACGCCGGACAACGCTCCGACGGCTGCCTTCTCGGTGACCGGAGCGAGGTTCCTGGACGACTCCCATACCGGCAGGCTCCGGCCCGCCCTGGAATCGCCCGCATATGATGACGGCGCTCCGATGGCACCCGGTGTTAGCTATGGCGCCGCGGACACCGGCAGTTTGCCGCTGGTCCTTCCCCCCGAGCGGGAGCACACCCGGCACCAGAAGTCGCGCCGCCGGACGTGGATCACGGCTTTGGTGATCGTCACCGTCCTGGTACTCGCGGGAGGTGGCCTGTGGCTGTACAACCTGATGAACCAGGCTCCGCCGCCCGTCGCCAAGGTCCTGGTGCCGTCGGTTACCTCGCTGACCGAAACTGAGGCCCTCCAGAAGCTGTACAACGCCGGGCTGAAACCCCAGCTGGAACACATGCAGAACGAGACCGTCACCAAGGGAATTGCCATCGGCACCGTTCCGGCTGTCGGCAGCCCCCTGGATCCGAACTCAGATATCACCCTCAACATCTCCGAAGGCCCCAGCGTTATCACCATCCCCGCTGACCTGCCCGGACGCACGGAGGCCGCCGCCCGCGACGTGCTGCGCCAGAAAGGACTCGCCGGTGCCCCCGGCACCACCATGGCCAACAGTCCCACCGTGCCGTCAGGGCTCGTGATCACCACAAATCCTGCGCCCGGACAGAATGTGGCCGCCGGCAGCACTGTGGAAATTATCGTCTCCACCGGCAAGGTTGTGGTTCCCCAACTGGTCGGACTTCCCCGGGCCGAGGCGGAGGCGGCGCTCAAGGCGCTCGGCCTGGCCATGAGCGCCACGGAAGTCGAAAACTCCCAGGTTGAACCGGGAAAGATCACTGCACAGGCCGACCCGGCGGACGCCCTCGTGGAACAGGGGAAAACGGTCACCGTTACCGTCGCCAAGGCTCCCGCGCCCCCGCCCGCGCCGTCGCCAAGCCCCACTCCCACGCCTACCCCCAAGGCAACCAAGAGCACCAAGGAAAGCGGGGCGTCCCTGCGCGGGTTTTCCGCCTAGTGTTTGATCAGCGGGCTTAGCGCCGAAGCCCGCTGGGCGGCGCCGGCCATCCCAAGGGATTCAAGCCAGTTCCCGAGCATTCGGTAGCCGCCTTCGGTGAGCACGGACTCGGGGTGGAATTGCACTCCACACAGGGGCGCGGTGCGGTGTTGCAGCCCCATAACAACGCCCGTCCCCGTTTCCGCCGTGATCTCCAGGACCTCGGGTATGCTCTCCCGGACGGCGGCGAGGGAGTGGTATCGGGTCGCCGTGAAAGGCGACGGCAGACCCTCGAACACTCCGCCGCCGTGGTGTTCCACGAGGGACGTTTTGCCGTGCATAAGTTCCGGGGCGTGGGTGACAGTTCCCCCGTAGGCCTCGGCCAGTGCCTGGTGGCCCAAGCAGACCCCAAGCATGGCTTTGTTGTGGCTTCCGCACCACTTGATCAGTTCGATGCAGACTCCCGCACCGGCAGGGTTTCCGGGTCCCGGCGAGATGAGGACGCCCTCACGTGCCTCCGCGAGATCGATCGCCTCAGCCAAGGTGACATCGTCGTTGCGGACCACTGTCGTCTCCGCACCGAGTTCCTGGAGGTAACCCACCAGGGTGTAAACAAAGCTGTCATAGTTATCGACGACGAGAATCTTGGTTGTACTCATGGGTGCCTTGCTGAACCAATCGTTGAATCAGTGAACTGGGTGAATTGTGCCATCCAGGGAAAAAGGAACTGAACCATCATTACCAGCACGCCGGCGACCAACACCAGCGCAGTCGTAATGCGGAGCCAGCGGGGGCCCGGCAAATGCCGGAAGATCCAGGCGTACACTCCTCAGTCCTCCCCGGCGGCACGCTGGACCTGGCCGGCGATCTCAGCCGGTGGAGGACCGGCCGATGCCGGTTGCCAGCGCTCAAGCACCGAGTAGGCGATGACCCGTTCCTGGGAGCCGAACCGGGGATTGCAACTTGTCATCGTCAGGTAGCGTTCCGTGGCTGCGGCGTCGGGTTGTGCGGGCACCGGCAGCAGGACGTCCGTCCTGGCAGGGAGGACGACCTCGCTGTTCCGGAAGCTGTACACGTAGTAGCCGTCCCTGGTCTGAATGTAGATCCGGTCCCCGGGGACCAGCTCATCGATGTTATCCAGAACGGCCCCATGGGTCTGCCGGTGGCCGGCGACCGCGACGTTTCCCACCGCGCCAGGCATGGCCGTGCCTTCGTAGTGGCCGATTCCGAGGGCATCCAGAATTGCCGGAGAGGTACCCTGGACCAGGGGTCTGGCATAGTCAGCGCCGAACCGGGGAATGTAGACAACGCCGAGAGTGGTACCGGTGGCAGGCTCCGCGGCGACAGTCGGCCGGCCGTCGACGACGGCGGGCGCCGCTACCGCCGCGGCCGGGTCCGCCAGATTCCGGCTGAACTCCCTGACCATCTCACGCTGCCGGGCATCCGCTGCCATGTTGGTCCCCCACAGCTGCCAGAGGACAAACAGGAAGACGATGAAACCCGCGGTGACGAGCAACTCGCCCAGGACCAGGACAGTCCGGCGGAATGTTCGGGGGCCGCGGGTGAAACGGCGTGCGGCGCTGTCCTGCAGTTGCAGCACGTGGCTTCTCCTCCCGGACGTTCGCGGCGGACACCGCCGCGGTGTTAACTACAGCTAGAATTGGGTCCGAATACGACCACAAACATGACCAAAAGCGCGCTGACCGCCGGTGCATTCCTCCTTGCAGGATATCAAGCCGGGGTCCCGCTTTTGTTCCAGCCGCCCAGGAGGACCCGTGCCCGAGTCAAAACGCCGCAAGCGCACAATCGAGGCAACGCCACAGACTTCCGCCGCGCAGGCCAACAAACCCAACCCGGTCTGGTTTAAGCCCGTAATGTTTGGCCTGATGATCCTCGGCCTCCTGTGGATCATCACTTTCTACATCAGCGAAGGCACACTTCCCGTGGCCGCCTGGGGATCAGGGAACATTATGGCTGGTTTCGGAATCGCCATCGCCGGCTTCCTAATGACCACCCGCTGGCGGTCCTAAGCCCGTCGCAACGACCGAAAGACCGGTACACCCCGTGTGCCGGTCTTTTGCGCAATTTGTCCCGGCAGCCCACGGGCCCGTCAGCCTGGAGCGGAGAATAGTGCGAGTGAGGAAACCCGGATGGTACGGGACGTAGCCGGCCCGATCCTCGGGGAGGACGGCCTCGCCAGGCCGCCCTGGGCGGCCGTGGATCCGATGCTGCGCGAGTACTACGACACGGAGTGGGGACTTCCGGTGCGGGACGAACAGGGACTGTTCGAACGCATCAGCCTGGAGGCGTTCCAGGCCGGACTGTCCTGGGCCACGATCCTCCGCAAGCGTCCGGCGTTCCGGGCCGCCTTCGGGAATTTCCGCCCCGAGACGGTAGCGGCCTTCACCGAAGCGGATGTTCAGCGTCTCCTCCTGGACGCCGGAATCGTCCGCAACCGGCTGAAGATCCGGGCAGCGGTCACCAACGCCCAAGCCACTATCGCCCTGCGGGCCGACGGCGGGCTGGTCGACTTCGTGTGGTCCTTCCAACCCGCCTCTACACCCCTGCCGAGAACGCATGCGGACATCCCCACAACGTCGACGGAGTCCATCGCCCTGTCCACAGCATTGCGCAAGCGTGGTTTCGCCTTTGTCGGCCCCACCACCATGTACGCCTTGATGGAAGCCATCGGAATGGTTGATACGCATCTGATGGACAGCCACCGTCGGGGAAGCTCGGGCATCTGGCCGCGCTAAGGACAGCAGGCTGTGAACAAGTATGGTTTAAGTTATCCACAGTGTGGATAACTTCTGGCAGTCTTTGGCTCTCGTCGCCGCCTTCCCCGCGGATGCTGGCCTTTAGGGGCCTCGTCCGGCGAGGGATACGCACACTCTGACAGTCCCGGTAGTTATTAACAGTGTGGATTGCCTGTGGATAAGTATTCGGTCCGGCACGCTCTTCGTCGCAGTGGGACTATTAGCCGGGAAATGACCGGCAAAAGGGCTCAACCGTGCCCCTTCTCACGAGTTATCCACTTAATAACAACCCAGTACCCACAACTTATCCACAGTTGGGGATAAGTTGGCCCGTCGGGTCCCGCTAGAGGCGCTCCAACGCACTGTGGGGCCGATCCTGGCTACCTTACTTGGAGCGACAAGTTATTAACACTGTGCAAAAACTTGTTGAAATCAACGTCGAGACGGCCACCTGACCGGAGTTTGCCATCCGTACCGGGCACCGATCGTCACTTCTTTGGCATCTGCACCGGATCGAACCCCAGCAGGACCCGGGTTGTCCACTTAACCACAGCCCTCCCCACCGCGGTTATCCACAATTGTGGAAATCGCTTGGCGCCGCTTCGCAAGATCCCCCGGTGTGGCCGTCAGATCCATGGTGGGCTGATGAACTACACGTGTGTAAGTTACCAACAGTGTGGATAACCCCTGTGGAGAACTACTGCGGGATACTGTCGCCAGGCCTGCCGGGCCCAGCCAGACAAGGAGTGGCAACACAAAAAACGCGCCCGTCAGGGCGCGTTGGCTAAAACGGCGTTTACGCTCCAAAAAAGGCCGCGGGAAGCCGGGAGTGGAATCCCTGGGAACAGAGTCCGCCGCAGGCAGGGTGGGGAGGCATCACCGGCCAGCCGGGCCTCAGGCGGTGGCAACCCTGAAAACGGAGATGCCGACAAGCAAGGCCAGGACCAGGACCAGGCCGCCTGCCTGCATGAGTCCCTGGCGCGGTCCGCGCGGGGTGTAGGCAACAACGGCTGCGCACAGGGCACCGGTTACCGCCCCGCCCAGGTGGGCCTGCCAGGCAATCGTCGGGACCAGGAAACCGATAACACCATTAATCAGGATAAGCACCCAGAGTTGCCTGGTATCGCCGCCGCGGCGGCGTTGGACCACAAGCATGGCGCCAAAAAGTCCAAAAATGGCACCCGAGGCGCCCACGACGCCGCTGAGCGGTTGGCCCGGGACGTATCCGGGGGTCAGCACGAGGTAGCCGACCGAGCCGCCGAAGGCGGACAACAAATAGACGGCAAGGAAGCGGATCCGACCCAGCAGGGGCTCGAGCGCCTGACCAAACACCCAGAGCATATACATGTTCAGCACAATGTGCAGGATAAAGCCCTGGGAATGGAGGAAGGCGGACGTCACCATGCGCCAGGGTTCGAAGACCCCATACTCCGGGGTGGCATAAACCGTAGCGAACGCGAAGTTCTGGTAGATGCCGTCATTGGGCACCAGCCACTGGAGAACATAGACCAGGACACAGAGGCCGATGAGGGTAAGCGTGGCCACAGGTTTGCCTGTGGTCACCGCGCCGCCATAGACCGTCCGGATATCCGGCGTCGTACGTTTTGTTTCGTTGACACAGTCAACACATTGGAATCCGACGGCGGCCGCCCGCTGGCAGTCGGGGCAGGCGGGGCGCCCACAACGCTGGCAACGCACGTAGGCGGCCCGTTCCGGGTGCCTGGGGCACACCGGGATCTGCGCGGACGGCTCCGCCGCCGGAATTCCGTAGCTCATAAGCCGGGCTTAGAGCTTCACTACATCAATGCTGTTGATGGTGACGTCCTCGACCGGACGGTCGCCCATTCCGGTGCGGACACCTTCAATGGCGTCAACAACCTTCTTGGACTCGTCGTCGGCCACCTCGCCGAAGATGCTGTGTTTGCCCTGCAGCCAGCCGGTGGGGATGGTTGTGATAAAGAACTGCGAACCGTTGGTACCGCGGCCCATCTGGATGCCGGCGTTCGCCATGGCCAGTTTGTAGGGCTCGTTGAACGTCAGCTCCGGGTGGATTTCATCATCGAACTTATAGCCGGGTCCGCCAACACCACGGCCCAGGGGATCGCCCGCCTGGATCATAAAGTCCTTGATGATGCGGTGGAAGATAGTGCCGTCATACAGGGGCGTCCCCGTCTTGTCATCGCCCGATTCCGGGTGCGTCCAGGCCTTCTCGCCGGTCGCCAGGCCGACGAAGTTTTCGACGGTTTTGGGAGCATGGTTGCCGAAGAGATTAACAACGACGTCGCCCAGGCTCGTGTGGATAGTTGCTTTTGCAGTTGCGATGGCAGTCATGGCCCCTATTCTTCCACGAACGACCCCTGCGGGCGGGGCGGGTGCGCCAGTTCCGCGCTGGGTGAAATCCGCCCGGAATCGGCCTGAAGAATAGCCGGTGGGGTCCCGGACACGTAGGCTAACTCCAGAACCGTCACATTTAATCGGGAGGTAGTTGTGAAGAAAACGGATCGAATTGCCCGTGAGCTGGAGCATTCAGTCAGCACCGGGGTCGAGAATGCCAAGGAATGGGCGACCCCAAGGGTTGAAGCGGCAGTCAGCTGGGCCGTTCCGCGCCTGCAGCATGGCTTGGATTCAGCTTCCCCCAAGATCCAGGAGGGGCTCAAGTCGGCGGCCCACAATCTCGCCGACGGCGTTGCGACGGTGACCCCGCGCCTGCAGGACGGGCTTGCCAATCTCGCGCCGCGGATCAATGACGCTGTTGAGGGAGCAACCCCCCGCCTGCAGGAGGCGCTGGACAAGGCAACTCCGGTCCTCGCCAACGCCCGCGACCGGGTTGTCGCGGACTATCTGCCGAAACTCTCGGATCAGCTCGGCCAGGCCTCCGACGCCGTACACCGATCACTCCAGAACGCGCCGGCCCATGTCGATGCAGTTGCCCAGCGCCTCGGCGACGCGGGGATCATCCACTCCGTCCAGGAGCAGGCCAAGACTGCTGGGACGCACGTCAAGGTCGCTGCCAAGAAGGCCGGCCACGCCGTTGGCGTCGAGGTGGCCAAACCGCAGAAACCCAAGCACCGCGGGCTGCTGATCTTCGGCGTCATCGCGGCCGCTGCCGCGGCCGGTGTGGCCGCGTGGAAGGCTTCCAGGCCGGTCGAAGATCCCTGGCAGACGCCTGCGCCGGTCACCCCCGCTCCCGTGCCGGCCACTACGGTCAACGACGTCAAGAATTCCGCCAAGGAAGCCGCGGGCCAGGCTGGCGCAGCAACGGTTGACGCTGCAGACGCTGCCGCCGACGCCACATCAGATGCTGCCAAGTCCACCGGTGACGCCGCGGACAAAGCCAAGCATGCCGCCACGGTCGTCGCGGACGCTGCCGAGGACGTCAAGGACACCTCAGCCAAGGTCGCCACGGACGCGAAGACCGCAGTCCGAAACATCGCTGCGAGCCGCAACAACGGCACGGACAAGAATGCCGGCAGCTAAGCAGGCCTAGGGCCGTCACCAGGCGGTCGTTGAGGGAAGGACTCCGCCGCGGGCGGGGTCCTTCCCTTCTTTTCGCACGATGTTTACCAGTTCGTGGCCCGGCATTGCCCGGCACCGGGCTGGAAAGACCGCAGTGGTGCTAAATTGGGGGGAATGTCACCCGAAAAATCCTCTGAGGATGCCTTAGACGATGCTGTCCAGACGCCCGACGTCTCGATCGTGATTCCGGCCTACAACGAGGAAAGTGTGATCCGGCAGTGCCTGATTGCTGCCGTGTACCAGTCCGTTCCGGCACACGAGATCATTGTGGTCGACAACATGTCAACGGACCGTACAGGTGAAATCGTCCGGCAAATGCAGTTGGAGTACCCGGAGAGCCCCATCATCCTGCTCAGCCAGGACCGGGACCAGGGACTGATCCCGACCCGCAACTTCGGCCTGGACCGCGCCACCGGAGACATCCTGGGCCGGATCGACGCCGACTCGGTCCTCGAACCCGACTGGGTCGAACAGGTGCAGAAGGCTTTCCGGGACAAGGCGGTGCACGCCGCGACCGGACCGGTGGTCTATTACGACATGCCGATGCGTCGTTTTGGCCTGAAAGCAGACGACAAAATGCGACAACTGATGCTCAGGCTGGCCAAGCATCAGTACCACTTCCTCTTTGGGTCAAATATGGCCCTCCGCCGCTCAGCCTGGGAAATAATCCGGAGCGAGACGTGCCGGGATGAGAAGGACGAGATGCACGAGGACATCGATTTGTCCCTGCACCTGGCCGACCATGAACTCCGGATCCAATACTGGCCACAGATGGTCTCGGGGATGTCCGCGCGCCGGCTGGAAGACTCGCCCCGCGACTACCGTTACTACGTGACGCGTTTCGACCGCACGTACAAGGCCCACAACGTCAAGAAGATGGCGCTCAAGGCCCCCATGGTCGTTTTCTTCTCCGTCTACTTTCCTGCCAAGCTGCTCCGCGCCATCCACACTGTCAACACCGCCCAGCCTGGCCGCCGCGGCGGCCAGTAACACCCGGCGCTGCGACGCGGGGCCGCTGTCCCGCCGTTGTCAGTCCGTCCCCAGTTCCGCCAGCGGAGCCCCGGCACCCTGCACCGAGCGGGAACCACGCTGGCCCAGGACCACCACGCCAAGACCCACCAGGATCAACGCCAAACCTGCGTAGGTTCCGGCCGGCAGGGTCTCGGACAGAAACGCCGCAGCCAGCAGCGCGGCTCCAGGAATCTCCAGCAGGATGATCATCGAGACCAGCAGCGGACTCATGGTGGCCAGCAGGTGATTGAAGGCGGTGTGGCCGATGAGCTGTGCGCAGACTGTGATGGCCAGGATGCCGAGCCAGCCGGTTGTTTCGAAGCCGGCCAGCGGTTGCTGCGAGAACAGCGCCAGCAGCGCAACGACGGCCGCACACATCCCGTAGCACAGCGTGGTGTAGACGCCCGTCCCCAGGCTCTGGCGCGCCTTGCCGCCGGCCATGGTATAGATTCCCGCCAGGGCGCCGCCTACCACCGCCAGGAGGTCGCCCAGCAGGGCACCCTGGGAAGCTCCCATGTCGAATCCCGTGATGGCAATAACCCCAACAAACGCGAGGCCCAGGCCGGCCAGGACGGGCCAGCGGTGCCGGACGCCGCGGAAGAGTTGGAAGATGGCTATCCAGCCGGACTGCAGGCAGACGAGGGCAGTGGCTGCCGCGACCGAGGTCAACTGCAAAGAGGTAATAAAGCACGCAAAGTGCAGCGCCAGGGCAACTGCAGCCGCCAGTGACCAACGGAACTCGCTGCCGGTGACCCTGCCGAACTGACGCGGGCCCCGGACCAGGACGGGGCCGGCCATCACAACCGACCCGATGGCATTGCGCCAAAAGGCGATCGCCAGTGCGCTGACCGACGTGGCCCCCAGCGTCGCTGCTATAAGCGGCCCGGAGGAAGCCACGCCAAGGACGCCCAGGGCGGCTAGGAAGAAGTTCACGGTCTAAGAGTAATGGGCGCGGAAACGCTGCACTTAACCGTATGCGTCCGGAGTGAAACGAGGGTCCCGGCGCCGACCTGCACGTCAGCGGAAACGCAAAAGGCCCCGGTCCGCGTTTCCGCGGACCGGGGCCTTTCCTATGGTGGAGGCACGGGGACTCGAACCCCGAACCCCCTGCTTGCAAAGCAGGTGCGCTACCAATTGCGCCATGCCCCCATAAGAAGCAACCCGACAATCATACCCCAGTTCGTGGAGCTGTTTTCCAGCTCCTGCGCCTGGGATCTGGGCTAATCAACCGTGTCGGTCGATCTGCTCCAGACTGTTTTCCGGGCCTCGGATTCCTGCACTTTCTTGTAGAGCAGGACGCCTGCGATCGTGGCTATAAAAACCAACAACTTCTTCACATGCACCCCGTTCCGGTTCAGTGGTAAGTACTACCACCGACCCTCCACTTGAATCTGTACAGATTCCGTGGGCGTACCAGGACTTGAACCTGGGACCTCTTCGTTATCAGCGAAGCGCTCTAACCGCCTGAGCTATACGCCCCGATGCCTCATCGGGCCGAGATACGACTTTACAGCACATCCCGGCCCGATCTCAAATCGAGGCATTTTCCCGCAACTTTTCGGGGAAAACCGCGGGTTTAGTCGTCCGTGAGGGTGACGCCGATGCCGCCTACCAGGGTGGCGGAGATGTTGTACAGCACGGCCGAGAGCATGGACAGCGCCGTCAGCAGCACAACGTTGATGACGGCGATGATGGTAGCGAACGATGCCACCTGCCCCAATGAAGCGACCTTTTTCAACTCGAAACCGCCGCCTTCGGAGCCGGCCAGCGTGCCAAGGAGGCCATCGACCTGGTCGAAGATTCCGGTCAGGTCCAAGACCGTCCAGAGCACAATGGCTGCCACAACCGTCACGATGCCCAGTGCCACGGAGAGCAGGAATGCCATCTTCAACACGGACCAAGGGTCAACCTTGCTCACCAACAGGCGCGCCCGGCGGACCTTGGCCTTGGGCGCCGGCTTAATCAGTCCGGCTGTGTTTTGTCCCGGACGGTTTTGTCCCGGACGGTTCTGCCCCGGGCGGTTCTGCCCCGGACCTTGTCCGGGGGTGGCCGGGCGCTGCCCGGCAGCAGCGGGTCGTCCCTGCGCGGGACGCTGCCCGGGGGCTTGCGGCCGCTGGGCCGAGCCAGCAGCCGCACCCGAAGCTCCCGGACTCTGCTCGGGACGCGACGGTGCACCTACCCGCGGTGCGGAGGCGGGCTGCCGCACCCCGCCGGGTACGCCGCTGTTCGGCTTGGGATATGAGTCGGAATTACTCACGCGTTACCTCCGGTATTGTCTTCGTCCAGCTCGGCACTGCCTGATGACTCATCTGACTCCGGGGCCGGTGCTGATTCTTCCGCTGCGGACCCCTCGTGTGATCCGGTATCTTCAGCCAACGTTACGTCATCCGTCGCCGATGCCTGACTTTCGGCAGCATCGACTGCATCTTCGTCTTCGACCACCTCGTCGGTTTCCAGTCCACGCTCGCTGTTGCGTGCCACCTCGATGATGCGGTCGTTCTTGTCGGGTTTGGCGAAGATAACGCCCATGGTGTCGCGCCCCTTGGCCGGCACTCCGGCCACCGAGGAACGGACCACCTTTCCGCCTTCCATAACCACCAGGACCTCGTCTTCGGCTTGGACAATCAGGGCGCCCACCAGATGGCCGCGCTCTTCCTGGTACTTGCCCACCTTGATGCCGAGGCCGCCACGGCCCTGGAGGCGGTATTCCTCCACGGCGGTGCGCTTGGCGTAGCCGCCCTCCGTGACGACAAAGACGAAGGAGCCCTCCGTCACCACGTCGGCGGCCAGAAGTTCGTCGTCCTCGCGGAATTTCATGCCGGTAACGCCGGACGTTGCCCGCCCCATCGGGCGCAGGGCTTCATCGGTGGCGGTGAAACGAATCGACTGGCCCATGCGGGAAACCAGCATCAGGTCATCCGTTTCGGAAACCAGCTGGGCCGAAACCAGTTCATCTTCATCGCGAAGGTTGATTGCGATAACGCCTGCGGAGCGGTTGGTGTCATAGTCCTCGAGGCGGGTCTTTTTCACCAGGCCACGCTTGGTGGCGAGGACCAGATACGGCGATTGCTGGTAGTCGCGCAGGTCCAGCACCTGGGCAATGTGTTCGTCCGGCTGGAACGCGAGCAGGTTGGCCACGTGCTGGCCCTTGGCGTCGCGCCCGGCTTCCACGAGCTCGTACGCCTTCGCCCGGTATACCCGGCCAAGGTTCGTGAAGAACAACAGCCAGTGGTGGGTGGTGGTGACGAAGAAATGTTCGACGACGTCGTCGCCACGCAACTGTGCACCCTTGATGCCCTTGCCTCCGCGCTGCTGCGAGCGGTAGTTGTCGCTGCGGGTGCGCTTGACGTAGCCGCCGCGGGTGATCGTGACGACCATTTCCTCTTCGGGGATCAGGTCCTCCATCGACATGTCCCCGTCGAAGCCCAGCAGGACCTTGGTACGCCGGTCATCGCCGTGTTTGGCTACGATTTCGGCCAACTCGGTGCTGATGATTCCACGCTGGCGTTCTTCAGAGGCCAGGATCGAGTTGAACTCGGTGATCATGGCTTGGAGTTCTGCGTGGCGGTCCTGGATCTTCTGCCGTTCCAGGGCAGCCAGCCGGCGCAGCTGCATGTCTAGGATGGCCCGGGCCTGAAGCTCGTCAATGTCCAAGAGTTGCATCAGACCATCGCGGGCCGCTTCGGTCGTGTTCGAGGCCCGGATCAGTGCAATGACTTCGTCGAGTGCATCGAGCGCCTTCAACAGGGCACGCAGGATGTGCGCTTCCTCCTCGGCCTTGCGGAGCCGGTACCGGGTCCGGCGGGCGATGACGTCGAGCTGGTGGGTCACCCAGTGCCGGATAAAGGCATCAAGGCTCAGGGTGCGGGGCACCCCGTCAACGATCGCCAGCATGTTCGCGGCGAAATTGTCCTGCAACTGGGTGTGCTTGTAGAGGTTGTTCAGCACCACCTTGGCGACTGCGTCGCGTTTGAGCACAATCACAAGCCGCTGTCCGGTGCGTCCCGAGGTCTCATCCCTCAGGTCGGCGATGCCCGAGATTTTGCCGTCTTTGACGAGCTCGGCGATCTTGATCGCCAGGTTGTCCGGGTTGGCCTGATAGGGCAGCTCGGTGACCACGAGGCAGGTACGGCCCTGGAGTTCCTCAACGTTGACAACGGCCCGCATCGTAATCGAGCCGCGGCCCGTACGGTAGGCATCCTCAATCCCCCGGTGGCCCAGGATGGTGGCCCCGGTCGGGAAGTCGGGCCCCTTGATGCGTGTGATCAGCTCTTCGAGCAGTTCTTCCCGGCTGGCGGTCGGGTTGGCCAGATACCACTGCACCCCGTCGGCAACCTCACGGAGGTTGTGCGGCGGAATGTTGGTTGCCATACCAACGGCAATGCCCGAGGATCCGTTGACCAAAAGGTTCGGGAACCGCGCCGGCAGGATGGTGGGTTCCTGGTTTTTACCGTCGTAGTTGTCCTGGAAATCGACAGTTTCCTCGTCGATGTCGCGGACCATCTCCATGGCCAGCTGCGCCATCTTCGTTTCGGTGTATCGGGGTGCCGCCGCGCCGTCATTGCCGGGAGAGCCGAAGTTGCCTTGGCCCAGCGCCAGCGGGTAGCGCATCGTCCAGTCCTGGATCAGGCGCACCAGGGCATCGTAGATGGCGGTGTCGCCGTGCGGATGGTACTGGCCCATAACTTCGCCGACCACACGGGCGCACTTATTGAAGGAGCGCTCCGGTCGGTAGCCGCCGTCGAACATGGCGTAGAGCACGCGGCGGTGGACCGGCTTGAGGCCGTCGCGGACGTCCGGAAGGGCACGCCCCACAATCACGGCCATCGCGTAGTCAAGGTAGGACCGCTGCATTTCGGTCTGCAGGTCAACCTGTTCAACCCGGTCGGTCAGCACATCGGTGCCAAGGACGGTGCCCTCAATAACGGGCTCAGCGTCGGCCGCGCCGGCCGGAACTTCTGGTGTTTCGTCACTCATAGTCTATATTTTCCGTTTCAGGTATATATCGGTCCAGGGATATGTAGGGCTTGAGTACCCTAGATGTCCAGGAACCGAACGTCCTTGGCGTTCTGCTGAATGAAGTTTCGACGGGATTCAACGTCCTCACCCATCAGGGTGGAGAAGGTTTGGTCCGCGGCCAGGGCATCGTCCATCGTGACCTGCAACAGTGTGCGGTGATCGGGGTCCATTGTGGTGTCCCACAGTTCCGTATAGTCCATTTCACCCAAGCCCTTGTAGCGCTGGATGCCGTTGTCCTTGGGAATGCGGCGGCCGGCCGCCTGGCCGGACAGCAGGCGCGCATCGCGCTCCCGGTCACTGTAGACGTAGTCGTGCGGAGCGTTGGACCACTTGATCCGGTACAGCGGAGGCTGCGCCAGATAGACGTAGCCGTTTTCTATCAGCGGGCGCATGTAGCGGAACAACAGGGTCATCAGCAAGGTGGTGATGTGCTGGCCGTCGACGTCAGCATCCGCCATCAGGACAATCTTGTGGTAGCGGAGTTTGCTCAGGTCGAAGTCTTCGCCAATCCCCGTACCGAAGGCGGTAATCATGGACTGGACCTCGGCGTTGCCCAGTGCCTTGTCCAGCCGCGCCCGTTCGACGTTGAGGATTTTTCCACGCAACGGAAGAATGGCCTGGGTTTCCGGGTTGCGGCCGCGCTTGGCGGAACCACCGGCGGAGTCGCCCTCCACGATGTAGACCTCACACTTTTCCGGGTTCTTGGAAGAGCAGTCCGAGAGCTTGCCAGGCATCCCGAAAGATTCCAGCGGGCTCTTCCGGCGGGCGTTATCGCGGGCCTTGCGGGCTGCCATCCGGGCCTGGGCCGCGGAGATGGCCTTGCGGATAACGTCGCGGGCCGGGCCGGGATTCCGTTCCAGCCAGTCGCCAAGGCCGTCCGTGACGACTCGCTGGACGAATCCCTTCACCTCGGAGTTGCCGAGCTTGGTCTTGGTTTGGCCTTCAAACTGAGGCTCGGCAAGCTTGACCGAAATGACTGCCGTCAGTCCTTCACGGATGTCGTCGCCGGTAAGGTTGTCATCCTTTTCCTTGATGATGCTCTTTTCCCGCGCATAGCGGTTGATGAGCGAGGTCATCGCAGCGCGGAATCCTTCTTCGTGGGTGCCACCCTCGTGGGTATTAATGGTGTTGGCATAGGTGTGGACACTCTCGGAGTACGCGTTGGTCCACTGCATCGCCATTTCCAGCGCGATGTGACGTTCGGTATCCTCGGTTTCAAAGGCGATGACATCTTCATGGACCACGTCGACCTTTTTGCCGGAGTTCAGGTGCTTGACGTAGTCCAGCAACCCGTCATCGTATTGGTACACAACGGTGTGGAACTCCGCCGGGACTTCGCCGTCGACTGCAACGGCGTCGAGGTCGAGGTCAGCGTCCTCGGTCGGTTCCTCGGCAACGCGCCTCTCATCGGTCAGCGTGATCCGCAGTCCCTTGTTCAGGAACGCCATCTGTTGGAAGCGGGCGCGCAGTGTTTCGAAATCGAACTCCGTCGATTCAAAAATACCGGCATCCGGGTAGAACGTCTGGGTGGTGCCGGTCTCGCTGGCTTCCTCGCCCTGGACAAGTCCGCCCTGGGGTTTGCCGCCGTCCGCGAAGGACATCCGCCAAACATGGCCCTGGCGGCGGACCTCGGTATCGACCCGGCTGGAGAGCGCGTTGACAACTGAGATGCCCACCCCGTGCAGGCCACCGGAGACGGCGTAACCGCCGCCGCCGAACTTGCCGCCAGCGTGCAGGATGGTCATCACGACCTCCACCGTGGGCTTGTGCTCCGTCGGGTGCATATCCACCGGGATGCCGCGGCCGTTGTCAACCACCTTGACCCCGCCGTCGGCCTGCAGCACAATTTCAATGTGGGTGCAGTACCCGGCCAGGGCCTCATCGACGGAGTTATCCACGACTTCATAGACCAGGTGGTGCAATCCGCGCGGTCCGGTGGAACCGATGTACATGCCGGGACGTTTCCGGACGGCTTCCAGGCCTTCGAGCACCGTAATGTCGCTGGCACCGTAGCCGTGGGCAATTGTGGCTTCCGGCGGGGTATCCGCCGCTACCACTGCTGGTTCCACTGCCGGGATCTCTGCATTGTCGTTAGCCACAGGCGCTTTCGACTCCTCTTTTTTCGTTAAAGGCCAGCCGTCGCCCCTTTCCGGAGGAAACAGCTTCTGCCAACGGGCACGGCACTGATGACACCGGTTGTCCTGCCGACTTGAGGATCCGTTAACCGCACGCGAAAATTTCGTCGGAAACGGACTCAGTCAACGTTTCACCGGCGCCCAGTTATCTCCCCCGATTCTACCGTGTTATAGGGGTGAATCCCGCATTCCATCGCGCCAAACGGGAAGGAAAGTGCCGCTGGGAGGCCACAGACTCCACCTGCAAGGCTCCGGGAGTACCGGACGCGGGTGACTATACGACTCCGGTACGTCTGAGCGCCCTACACGCCGTTTGCGGAATTTTCAAGAGTTTTTGCAAGGAGTGCTTCAGGCCTGGCGTACCAGCAGGCTGAACGCTATCCGTAGGTGTCCCGCGGTCCGCGCCCGTTGACCGTCCGGCCACCCTTGCGCCAGCTCGGCGCCGCAGGTCCGAGGACCTGGATCTTGGTCACCACACCTTCACCGAGTTCGGTGCGGAATTTATCCAGCAGGCTGATGCTGAGCAGGCGCAATTGCGTAGCCCAGGCGGTGGAATCGCAACGGACATGCAAAGTGGTATCGGTGAAACTCTCCGGCGTGCAGTGCGCGGATATTTCCGGTCCCACAAGCGTCGACCATTCGGCCATCACCGATCCCACGGCCACAGGAGAGCTCCAACCACGCTCGGCAACAAGGCGGCCCACCACTTTGCCCAGCCCCATCGGGTCCCTGCCGGTGCCGTGGAATTGTCCGAAGCCGCGGGTGCTGCTGGAGCTGCGGCCAGGCTTTGGCGGAGCCGTTCCGGGGCGTGGTGGAGCTTTGCGCCGTATTTCTCCGCGCGCCGCCGCCGCCTCACGCATTCTGTTTAATGCCGACTGCGCGGCATCGATATCGTCCGGATCGCGTCCCGGCTGCAGGCCGCCGTCGGTATCCTTATTCATCGATCTTCCCGCACATCGATTCCTCCCGGGACTACCCTCACCCGCCGTCCGGCCAGTTCCGTGGGGATATCGTCCTCAACGGCGGCGGTCACAAGCACCTGCTCGGCACCGGATACTATCGCGGCCAGTTTACGCCGGCGCTGGACATCAAGCTCCGCGAACACATCGTCCAGAATCAGGATGGGAGCTGATCCGCCCGTGCGGGCGTCATCGAGCATGACATAGTACGAGGCCAGGCGGAGGGACAGACACATGGACCACGTTTCACCATGCGAGGCATAGCCTTTCGCGGGGGCGGAACCGAGCACCAGTTCGAGTTCGTCGCGGTGCGGGCCAACCAGGGAGATCCCGCGTTCCAATTCCCTGCGCCGAGACGATGCGAAAGCCTGGATGTAGCGTTCGGTCAGCTGATCAATCGAGAGAAGCCGCAAATCCCCGGGTCCCGGAACTTGCCCGTTGGGACCCGGAACCGCCACCAAGGCTTCGACCGGCACAGCGCCGTCATCGTCCACAACACCCTGCAGGGTGGAACGGTAGATCACACCTGCTTCCTTGGACCCGTCGGTGAGCTGGGCATAGGCGCTTTTGAGATGCGGTCCAAGCCTTTCCACCAATTCGAGTCGTGCATGCAGCAGCTCCGCTCCCGCCCGGGCCATGTGCTGATCCCAGACATCCAGGGTGGATTCGTGTCCCGGGCTGAATCTTCCTGACCTGGCGAACTTCAACAGCGCGTTGCGCTGTTTCAGCACCCGGTCATAGTCGCTGCGGGTGGCAGCATGCCTCGGAATGAGACTGACCAGGAGCTCATCGAGGAAACGGCGCCGGCTGGACGGGTCACCCTTGACCAGGGCAAGATCCTCCGGTGCAAACAAAACGGTCTGGCAAATACCCAAGATGTCGCGGGCCCGGACCGGGTTGCTGCGGTTGATCCGCGCGCGGTTGGCGCGCGCGGCGTTGATTTCGACTTCGAGCACCGTGGACTGCTCGCCGCGGACCAGCTTGGCACGAATCATCGCCCGATCGGTTCCAAACCGCAGCAGCGGCGCATCGGAACTGACCCGGTGCGAGCTGAGTGAGGCCAGATAGCCGATGGCTTCCATCAGGTTGGTTTTGCCGATGCCGTTGGACCCTACCAACACGGTGACACCCGGCTCCAGGCTCAGCTCTACCTGGGCATAGCTGCGGAAGTCCGTGAGCGAAAGTTGTTCTAGGTACACGCCGGGTCAGGATTTCGGGACAGGACTATTTTGCCGGACGGGTTGGGTGTCCGCCGAATTGATGCCGCAGTGCGGAAACCATCTTCATGGCGGGTGAGTTGTCCTCGCGCGATGAAAAGCGGGCAAAGAGGGCTGCCGTGATGGCTGGGGCCGGCACGGCGTTGGCGATCGCTTCCTCCACGGTCCAGCGACCCTCGCCGGAATCTTCAACATAGTCATCGATCGATTCCAGGCCGGGATCCTCATCGAGCGCCTTCACCATCAGGTCCAGCAGCCACGAGCGGACCACAGTCCCCTTCTGCCAGGCGCGGAAAGTACCGGGAAGATCAGTCACAATGTCCTTAGCGGCGAGGAGTTCATACCCCTCTGCATAGGCCTGCATCAGGCCGTATTCGACGCCGTTGTGAACCATCTTGGCGTAGTGGCCGGCTCCAACCCCGCCGACGTGAACGAAGCTGTCGGACCGTTCGCCCTCGGGACGAAGTGCGTCGAAGACGGGCATGGCGCGCTCAATATCCACCGCATCCCCGCCGGCCATCAAACCGTAACCGTTCTGCAGGCCCCATACGCCGCCGGACACACCGCAGTCGGCAAATCGGATGCCCACTTCAGCCAGTGCGGCGCCGTGTTTTTGGTCCTCGGTGAAGCGGGAATTACCGCCGTCGATGACCAGATCACCGGCGTCGAGTTTGGCGCCGAGTTCGGTAATGACGGCGTCGGTGATCCCGCCGGAGGGAACCATCACCCAGATCAGGCGCGGCGCCGGGACGGCGGCGATCAGGTCATCAACGCTGGCGACGTCGGTGACCTCAGGGTTGCGGTCGAAACCGGTAACGTCAATTCCACCCGCGCGCAGCCGTTCGCGCATGTTGAAACCCATTTTTCCAAGGCCGATCAGTCCAATGTGCACTTAGATGAACTCTTTTCTGCGCTGGGGTGTTTCGGGTGATGGCGTCCACCCAACTGACTGGCAGCTGAGGCCGTTTTGATCCCTCAAAACGGCCTCAACTGCGGGTTAGTTGGGCAACCGCACCGGCATAACCAGGTAACGGTAGTCGCCTTGGTCTTCTCCGTCGGCATCGTTTTGGGCCGTAATCATGGCCGGCTTGGGCGCACTGGTGAAGGAGAACCGGACAAACTTGGTCTCGATGACGCTCAGGCCCTCAATCAGGTAATGCGGGTTGAACGCGACGGTGATGTCTTCGCCCGTGAGCTGGGCCTCGAGCTCTTCTGATGCCTGTGCATCTTCGCCGGTGCCGGCATCGAGGTGCAGCTGGCCTTGGGTGAACGCGAGCCGGACCGGAGTGTTCCGTTCCGCAACGAGCGAGACACGACGGACGGCCTCGACGAGTTCCGAGGTCTGCACGGTGGCATGGATCGGCGTGGACTCGGGAAAAAGTGATCGAATCTTGGGGTAGTCGCCGTCAACGAGGAGGGACGTGGTGGTGCGGCCGCCGCTTTCAAAGCCAATGAGCCGGCTGTCGTCATCAGCGAGGGCGAGGTGGATGTCACCGGTGCCGCCGAGAGTCTTGGCAACTTCATTGAGGGTCTTGGCCTTGACGAGTGCGCTTGTGGAGATGCCCGGAGTGACCGGTTTCCACGGAACCTCGCGCATGGCCAGACGGTAACGGTCGGTGGCCAGCAAGGTGATCATGTCGTCCTCGATTTCCATCCGGACGCCGGTGAGGATGGGCAGGGTGTCATCTTTGCTCGCTGCGATGATCACCTGGGAGACAGCCTGGGCGAAGGCGTCGCCGGGTACTGTGCCGCTGATTGCGGGCAGAGCAGGCAGCGGAGGGTATTCGGCCTCGGGCATGGTGGCGAGATGGAAGCTGCTGCGCCGGCAGGTCAATGTGACTTTGTTGCCGTCGGTCTCAACGTCGACCGGCGCCGAAGGGAGGCTGCGGCATATCTCGGCGAGCAGCCGTCCCGATACCAGAATCGTGCCCTCGGTGGTGATGTCAGCAGCGATCTCGAGCCTTGCCGAGGTCTCGTAGTCAAAGCTCGAGAGGCTCACCGTACCGGCTTCAGCCTTCAGTAGCAGACCGGAAAGGACGGGTACTGGCGGCCGCGGAGACAACGACCGGGCGGTCCAGGTCACGGCTTCTGCCAGGACGTCCCGTTCGACTCTGAACTTCACGGAAGGGTGCCGCCTTTCATTGCTGCTGTCATCACTGATGGCCGGGCCACCGGCCCGGCAAGGAATCACAAAAGATGTCCAGGACGGACACACTGCAGACAGCTTAGCCGCATGAAGTGTGATTCTCCCATCTCCGAGTTGGAACCGGGCAGATTGTCCGGGCGGCTCCGGTGCCCGGGTTCTGCCGACGGCCGGCTCGTTCCTGGCCGTGTTCCGGGGTGGGACGGAGATTGTTATTTGAGGGAATTTCATTATTGAGGGATTAGTAGTGTTAATAACTGCTGTGGATACTGTGGATAACCCCGTTTGACGGTGCGTTCCCGCGGTTAACGCCTGTTCATGGACTGTGGGCGGAGTAGGTTTTAAACAGGGTGTGGATGGGGATAACGTTTTCGCCGCTGCCCGTGATCCACAGGCGCCTTAAGGGTTTTAAGCCCATTAACCGCAGTTGTCCCCTTAACTATCCACAGGGTTGTCCACAGGCGTCTGTTAATAAGGTAAGAGTGCTTGGCGCGACTGCCTAGGAATTACGCTGCTGCTGCTTGATCCTGTTGGTCAGTTCGGTGACCTGGTTGTAGATCACTCGGCGCTCAGCCATCAACTCACGGATCTTGCGGTCTGCATGGATGACCGTGGTGTGGTCGCGGCCGCCGAGTTCCTGCCCGATCTTGGGAAGGGACATATCCGTGAGTTCACGGCACAAATACATGGCGATCTGCCGGGCGGTGACCAGGGTCCTGGTCCGCGACTTACTGCAGAGCTCCTCCATGCTGAGCTTGAAGTAGTCGGCGGTCTGGGTGAGGATCTGCGCGGAGGTGATTTCCTGGGCCCCGTCATCGGTGATGAGGTCCTTGAGCACCATCTCTGCCAAGGCAACGTCCACCGGTTGGCGGTTGAGGCTGGCGAAGGCCGTGACCCGGATCAGTGCCCCCTCCAGTTCGCGGATGTTGCTGGAGATCTTCGACGCGATGTATTCCAGGGCGTCGTCCGGTGCCGAGAGGCCCTCGCTGAGGGCCTTCTTGCGCAGGATTGCGATCCGGGTCTCGAGTTCCGGCGGCTGGATGTCGGTCAGCAGGCCCCACTCGAAGCGGGACTTCATCCGGTCCTCGAAGCCAGCGAGCAGTTTGGGTGGTTGGTCGGAGGTGATGACCACCTGCTTGTTGTTGTTGTGCAGGGCGTTGAAGGTGTGGAAGAACTCCTCCAGCGTCCGGTCCTTGCCGGCCAGGAACTGGATGTCATCGATCAGGAGGACATCCACGTTGCGGTACGTCGTTTTGAAGCTGGTGCCTTCATCGTCGCGGATGGAGTTGATGAAGTCGTTGGTGAATTCCTCGGAGTTCACGTAGCGGACCCGGATTCCGCTGTACAGCCTGCGGGCATAGTGGCCGATCGCATGGAGCAGATGAGTCTTGCCCAGACCGGAATCGCCATAGATGAAGAGCGGGTTGTAGGCCTTGGCCGGCGCTTCAGCGACGGCCACCGCCGCAGCATGGGCGAAACGGTTGGAGGAACCAATCACAAAGGTGTCGAAGACATACTTCGGATTGAGGCGGCCAAATTCATGCGACGTGCTCGGCAGCATGGGTTGTGGTTTTAGTTCGACGGAAGGATCGGCCACGAGAGACAATTCGACGGCGGGTTCGGGTTCCGGGTGCAGCGGGACCAGATCGGTGTCGACGTCGATTGCACAACGGATTTCGTCGGAGAAGACGCTCCGGAGGGCGTCGTCGAGGGCTTCCTTCACCTGTGTCTGGAGTACCTCACGGGTGAGTTCATTGGGGACCGCCACCAGCAGGGTTGAACCGATGAGCCCCTGGGCTTGGGCGAGGATGACGAAGCCGCGCTGCCGGGGTGATACCCGGTGATCGTTCTCCAGCAGGCTTACTACCCGCCGCCAGGAACTTCCGACAGTGTTGGCTTGGTTGGCTTCGTCTACTGTCATCAATCAGTTCCTCAAACTTGCTTGCCTAAATTGCCGGCAGCCACATGGCCCGAACCAGTGCGCTGGCCCCGGCTTAATCCACAGGGTTATGCACAGTCCGTGGATAATCGGCTACTGGGACACTCTAGGGGATCAAATGGGCAGAAGATAGCTGGGTTCTGTCCTGTGGATAATCACACTGCTGTAGTTCGAATTGGGACCCTTTGGCACTCGTCATCCACAGGCCGGGAAGGGAGTTAGCCACAGCTGGGGAAACTCTGCGGCGCGACCCCCGGTTTGACTCTGGAGGGCGGCAAGCCCTAACGTTGTGAAGTCCCATGTGTACGCTTTAAGCCTCATTTGAATCTTTCCCGGCGCCCCGCGCGTCTTGCGAGTTGAGGTAAGCGGCACATACAAAACTTAGCGTCGACCAGTTCTTCCCCTTGATCGGGTGGGCGCACCTTTGATCCCACTGGAGTAACTAACGTGAGCAAGCGGACTTTTCAGCCGAATAACCGCCGTCGAGCCAAGAAGCACGGCTTCCGCCTTCGTATGCGTACCCGTGCCGGCCGTGCCATCCTGGCAGCCCGTCGTGGCAAGGGTCGCACCGAGCTGTCGGCCTAAATAACTGACTCGTCGGTCCACATCCCTGTGCGAGTTTAACGGTGCTGGCCACCCGCAACCGTCTGAGGACATCAACCGATTTTTCAACAACTGTACGTTCCGGTGTCCGCAATGGACGCCGGAACGTAGTGTTATATACGGCAGCCTTGGCTGCCGGTGAACCAAGCCGGATCGGATTCATCGTTTCCAAGAGTGTCGGGAACGCTGTTGCCAGGAACCTCGTTAAGAGGAGACTGAGAGAAGTCGGCGCCTTGTCCTTGCAGAAATACGGCAGCGGGTTCGCGATCGTGGTTCGGGCCTTGCCCGCCGCGGCGGGAGCCAGTTGGGACCAACTGCGATCGGACTATGACGCCGCACTGGAAAACAACATGAAACGGCTGGGCAGCCGCCTTCCTAAGGCTGCTTCGTCAGTTTCTTACGAGACAACACAGGAAGGGACCTCGCGTGCGTAACTTAACTGCCGCCGTCGTCCCTCCTGCAAAGTTCGCAGCGGAATGGTTGGGCCGGGCAGTCTGGAATGCGCCCCGCAATATCCTCATCCTGCTGCTCCTGGCATACCGCAAGGTGATTTCGCCGCTGTACGGCCAGGTCTGCCGTTTCTTCCCGAGCTGCTCGGCCTATGCCCTTGAAGCGGTCACCGTGCACGGCGCGGTTAAGGGAAGCTGGCTGGCGGCCAAGCGCCTGGTGCGCTGCCACCCCTGGAATGCCGGTGGTGTGGACCATGTCCCCGCCGGTAAATGCGAATGGCCCGCAGACCACACCCCCACAATTGTTGTGATGAACAATCCGGACAAGTATCTGGCTGCTCGGACTGATGGAGAAGGCCGCTCTGCGGCCTGACGAATAGGGATATCGTATGGATTTCTTTGGAACAATCATGTTTCCTTTCAAGTGGCTTGTGTCCGCCATTATGTTGGTCTTCCACGATGGACTGAGCGTCATCGGGTTGCCTGCCGCCAATGGCTGGACGTGGACCCTATCCATCATCGGGCTGGTGCTGGTGATCCGCGCGGCGCTTATTCCCGTATTCGTCAAACAGATCAAGGCCCAGCGCGGGATGCAGCTCCTGCAGCCGGACCTGAAGAAGCTGCAGGACAAGTACAAGGGCAAAACTGATCAGCTGTCCCGCCAGGCCATGGCCCAGGAACAGATGGCCATGTACAAGAAGCACGGCACCAACCCATTCTCGGCGTGCCTTCCCATGCTGATCCAGATGCCGTTCTTCTTTGCGCTCTTCCAGGTCCTTTCCGGGATTACGTCGGCGGCGACCAGCGGTGTCGGCATCGGCGCGATGAGTCACGAACAGGTCCTGCAGTTCGATGAGTCGAGCATTTTTGGTGCCCCGCTCTCTGCCACCCTGCTGCACGGTACGCCGGCCGGCGGCAACGTCGTTGCGGTGTGGATTCTCTCGATTGTGATGATTCTGGCGATGACGGCCTCACAGTTCATCACCCAGAAGCAGATCATGGCGAAGAATATGTCCGAGGAAGCCATGGCGAGTCCGTTTATGCGCCAGCAGAAGATGATGCTGTACATCCTGCCGCTGGTCTTCGGCGTCGGCGGGATCAACTTCCCCATCGGTGTCCTGATCTACTGGACCACCACAAACCTGTGGACCATGGGTCAGCAGTTCTTTGTTATTCGCCGTATGCCGACGCCGGGATCCCCCGCTGCCAAGGCGCTGGCTGAGCGTCGTGCTGCCAAGGGCCTGCCTGCCTTGCCGTTGACTAGTGCCAAGAAGGCCGAGGCCGAATCCGCGGAGGCTGCGGCCGCTGCGGCCCTGGCGGCTAAGAGCCAGCGTGTCCAGCCACAACGCAAGAACAGGAAGAGGAAGTAATGTCCGCCGAGAGCACCGAACACGCTATTTCCGCTGAAGCCATTGATGAGCAGGGCGAGGCCCTGAGCGGAACCCACGATGCTGACCGGACCACTGATGAAGGTACCGAAGAATCGGCAGCTGACGAGGGCAAGGGTTCATCCGCCGGTCGGCTGGAAGAAGAAGGCGACGTGGCCGCGGACTACCTCGAGGAACTTCTGGACATCGCCGACATTGACGGCGATATTGACATCGAAGTGCGTAATGGTCGCACGTACATTTCAATCGTTACCGAGGAAGAATCAGCCGGTCTGGAAAATCTGGTTGGTGCGGACGGGGAGGTACTCGAAGCCCTTCAGGAACTGACCCGGCTGGCGGTGTTGTCCGCGACCGAAAACCGCTCGCGGTTGGTTCTGGATATCAACGGCTACCGTTCCGAGCGTTCCGGCGAACTGCAAAAGATTGCAGACGCCGCCGTTGCCTCCGTTAAGGAGTCCGGTAAAGCCGTTGCTCTTGCTCCGATGAGCGCCTATGAGCGCAAAATTGTGCACGACGCCGTTGCCGATCTGGGACTCGTCAGCGAGTCTGAAGGCGAAGGCGCCGAACGTCACATCGTCGTTTCTGCAGACTGATGCCGGCGGATACCTTGATGGTTGAGATAACCGACGCTGAATTGCAGGCAGCACAGACGATCTTTGGGGACCGCCTGAACCTGGCAAAGCGGTATGTGGAGCATCTGGCCACCTCGGGCACGGAACGGGGCCTCATCGGTCCCCGCGAAGTTCCCCGGTTGTGGAGCCGGCACGTGCTGAACTGTGCCGTAATTGAGAGTCAGATTGCCGAGGGAAGCCACGTGGCGGATGTCGGCAGCGGGGCCGGATTGCCTGGCCTGTGTCTGGCCATTGCCCGCCCGGACCTTGAACTGACCCTGATTGAGCCCCTCGAACGCCGCGTGGTTTGGCTTCAGGAGGTCGTTGATGACCTGGGCCTTATTAATGTAACGGTGATGCGCAGCCGGGCAGAGCTGGCGGTTGGGATGGTGAAGGCCGACGTCGTGACGGCCCGGGCCGTCTCAGCACTCTCGAACCTTGCCGGCCTCACAATTCCGCTGTTGGCGGGCAAAGGTGAAGTTATCGCGATCAAGGGACGAAGCGCCGGCGAGGAAGTCGAAAAGGCAGCCAAGGTGATCCGCAAGCTTGGTGGCACGCAGACCACTGTTTTGCTTGTGGGTGAAGGACTCCTCGAAGAACCCACAACGGTTGTCCGTATCGTTGTGAATAAGCCTCAAAAGAAAGCCTAGCGTCCGCCCGGTGCCCTCTGTCCCCCTGGGTAAGAGGTTAGGCTAGTAACCGGCAGCAAGAGCCGAACGAGAGTGAGTGTGTCACAGTGACCAGTAGCGAAGCCTCCACACAGCGGATTCCCCCGTTTGTGTCCCTGGGGTCCGCACGGGCCACGGTTGTGCCTCCCGTCGTTCATCGAAACACCGGTAATCGTCCGGTATCGGTTGCAAAGGCCAGTGGCATGGCTGGTGTTTCACGTGAAACTTCGGTAGTTGCCAAGGGAAATGTGCTTGATTCCCTTGACGACTCCAGCCCGATTGCCCGGGAGCTCGCCCATGAGAACAAACGGCGTGAACGTCTTCTTGGCCGTGAACTCCCGAAGCCCGAGAAGACCAGAATTTTTACCGTCTCCAATCAGAAGGGCGGAGTGGGCAAGACCACCACAACGGTCAATATTGCTGCCGCCCTGGCCGCCGCTGGCTTGAACGTCCTGGTTATCGACATCGACCCCCAGGGGAACGCGTCGACAGCGTTGGGAATTGAACACCACGCCGAAGTCGACAGCATTTACGACGTGCTCATCAATGACTTTCCCTTGCGGGACGTTGTAGCTCCCTGCCCCGACATTGCCAAGCTGATCTGTGCGCCAGCCACCATCCACCTCGCCGGGGCGGAGATCGAGCTGGTCAGCCTCGTTGCCCGCGAGCAGCGGCTCCGGCGGGCGATTGATGTGTATGCCCAGGAACGCGCCAAGAATGGTGAGGAACGCCTGGATTACATCTTCATCGATTGTCCCCCAAGCCTAGGCTTGCTGACAGTCAACGCGTTTTGTGCTGCCAATGAGGTTTTGATTCCGATTCAATGCGAGTACTACGCACTGGAGGGACTCAGCCAGCTGCTGAAAAACATCGAAATGATCCAGAAGCACCTAAATGCGGATCTGGTCGTCTCTACGATTCTTCTGACGATGTACGACGGCCGCACCAATCTCGCTGCCCAAGTGGCTGCAGAGGTTCGCGAACACTTCCCGGAACAGGTACTCGGGGCTGTGGTGCCGCGATCGGTACGGATTTCTGAAGCCCCCAGCTACCAGCAGACCGTGATGACGTACGATCCCTCGTCCAGCGGGGCGCTGTCCTATCTTGAAGCCGCAGCCGAAATCGCACAACGTTAGTATCTTTTCGAGAATTGCACTAGCTAGAGTCCGGTGCTGACCGACTCTTCCAATGGAGGGATTTATCCATGAGCGATAAGCGACGCGGCCTCGGCCGTGGACTTGGGGCACTCATTCCAAGTTCCGCTGCGGCTTCAGGCAGTGGTTCCGCGCCGTCCCGCCCCGTGGATCTCTTCTTTCCGGAAGGCCGAAAGCGAACACCCGATGCAGGTGCAGCAGCTGGTGAATTAGTCCCCGCCGAGGACATGGTGGCGGCGCCGGCGGAGACGTCTTCGCCGGCAGCGGCAAACATTGATGGGTCGGCGCATACGTCCTCGAAGCCTGCTTCCGAAACCAGGAAGGCGCCGGTCCGCAAGGCGCCGGATGCTGAGACTGGTTCCCAAAGGCAGGGCCAGGACGTGGAGCTCGTCGAAGTTCCCGGGGTCCGGTTTGCGGAGATTCCGGTCACCGACATCCATCCCAACCGGAAACAGCCCCGTTCGGTCTTCGACGAGGACGATATGGCAGAGCTGGTGCATTCAGTTCGTGAAATCGGCGTCCTCCAGCCAATTGTTGTTCGTACTTCAACCGAAATAGGTGGAGAACCCTACGAGCTTGTTATGGGCGAGCGTCGTTGGCGGGCTGTACAGGCTGCTGGGCTCGAAACCATTCCGGCCATCGTGCGGGATACGACGGATGATGACCTGCTTCGCGACGCCCTCTTGGAGAACCTCCACCGCAGTCAGCTGAACCCGCTGGAAGAGGCCGCGGCATACCAGCAGCTGCTGGAAGATTTTGGCACCACACATGAACAACTGGCGGACCGTATTGGGCGATCCCGGCCCCAGGTGTCCAACACACTGCGTCTGCTCAAGCTGCCTCCACTGGTTCAGCGCCGCGTAGCTGCCGGTGTTATCTCTGCCGGTCATGCCCGCGCGCTGCTCGCCCTCCCCGACGCCCCCGCGATGGAAAGAATGGCCCAAAAGATCGTTGCCGAGGGTATGTCCGTCCGCGCGACGGAGGAAGCTGTAACGCTGTATCAGAACCCGACAGCGACACCGAAAAACAACATTCCGCGGCCCGGTGCACGGCACGAGCGCCTGGACTATCTGGCGTCTTCACTTTCTGACCGCCTTGATACCAACGTCAAGATCTCGTTGGGGGCGCGAAAGGGTCGTGTCAGTATTGAATTCGCAAGCGTGGAGGATCTAAACCGCATCATGGATGTCTTGACGCCGGGAGCGGCAGGATAGCGCATCAACGACACACTGGAAGGGGCCTGTTTCACGTGAAACAGGCCCCTTTCTATTGGTAGCGGTGGCGGTTCCAACGCCAGCAAGGTCTGCGCGGACCCGTTGGTCGTTTGGTGGCTCCTGCTATGCAGTCCAAATTCTGCGGACTCAGCTGCCGGGCCACGCTTGGAACCCGCTCAGTCGTTCAAGTGCCTATGGTGCAATAGCAAGGCTGTCCTGCAGTCAAGGGACGGAGCTGGCACGCATGCCAAATGCCCCCCAACGACCATGGACGAACTGGAGATAAGAGGACATGCCAGCGGCAGTTTTCGGTGCCCATTCATTGATCCACGGTGTTTGCACGGAAGATTTGCGCCCGCGCTGAACACACGTTTCACGTGAAACATGGACGTCAATTCTCACGAAGGTGCTGCACCTGCTGGTGATGCCCTGTCGGCTGAAGCAGCAAAAGGCGCCCGTTCACCGAAGTCACGGCTGGAAATGGCAAATTCCTGCTGGCCCAACACAAAAGCACGTGCTGCCGCGGGCTACCCGGCCAGACGCCAATACTAACTATTGGGCTATCGCCGCAGTCAGCTGGTTGTTGCTTCGACAATTCCCGAAAGTGGAGACTGTGCCTCCGCACGCTGGCGGCCCGGCATCGAGTCTGCATTCAGCTGGCGGTCGGATCCTTCCTTGTCTCGGTTGATGGGGTATGGCACGGACTGGGGTACGGTAGACGGCGGTAGGCCCGGGTGCCGGACATTCACATAACCCCGCTGGATCCGCGTCTCATTGCAGCGAACCCAGGGCATGACCAACACGCCTGGCATCGCCGGGCGGTGATCGCCATGACTCACAATTGCAGGGCGCTAGGCTGGCAGGTCTTGGCCGCAGATCAAGGACAGGTGCAATTCGCAGCGGTCTAGGGGCCCCTAGGCCGCTCTCTGGACCCCTTGCGTCTCGGTTCTCGACAACTGCACTCCGCACCGCTCTATGTACGCCTGGAGGCCGTGCACAAGCCCTAGACAGGCATGCGGGCGCGCCCCCCATGAGCCGGCAGCGTGCCCACAGCTCCTTTCTGCCCACACCCTGTGGGCGACCTTCGTTGCCGTGCTGTTTCGTCGCGGGCCTTACCCGGCACAGCGGGTGGCACGGTGGTAGACCGGTTCTTTATGCTCGCGCCAAGCGACAGACATCAGTGTGAGTTTGGCGATGACGGGGCGCGGCTGGGGGTCTGCAAGCTTCGGGTGGCCGTCCGATCGTATGGGGCTTCGAGTGACGGAAATCGACGAGCCCCCCGTGTGGAGCTTTGAGGGTCGCTGCAGCCCAATCGTGTGTAGTGGCTATTCACAGTAGTTGTCCCGGCCGTCACGGACGTGAGCGAGTGCTCTTTCGATCGCGGGGTACCGTCACGTTTATCCGTGCTGCCACGGCTGCTGGACGGGGTGGCGGACGCCAGACATGGGCCGATAACGGATGCCTCCAGCTCGGCGGGTGATGGTGAAGATTGGGACCGCGTACCCGGAGGCTTCCCTGGGCTGTTGTGGTCGGCGGTGGATAACCCGGTGGATAGTGCTGTGGATAAAGCTGTGGATTACTCGACACCCAGGTCAGGGCCGCGACGCTGCTGCCAGGGCCGTTGGAGCGCCAGCTGCGAGCTGCTTCCAACCGGGCGTTAGGACTCCCGTAGCGTTTCACGTGAAACATCCGGCGACGCTATTTTGGCGGCACCGAAAACGCTAGGCTGTGCTTACTTAATCCACTGCAGCTGGTTAATTTTCCACGAATATTCAGACAAGGTGCTGTTGATGCAAGCCACAATCTGTACGTGGGTCGATGACCAGGGACGGCCTCGAATCACGGGCAATGGCGCGAACCGAGTTAACGTCAAATGGCTCTCTGGGCGCCGACGCTTCGACCGTGTGATCAGTCCCTCATCCCCTGTGGATAACCCTGTGAGTAACCTCTGTGGAGAAGGCTGTGGGAATCTACCCGGTTTGGGGCTATTGGGTATGATCGGCAGTCTTAGTCCGCCTCCCTGCATCACCATCCGCGTGCCGCCAGGGCACACTGGATTCGGGAAGCGCTGGGCCAAATCCCGGTCGCTGCGGCACAGCCCATTCTTCGAGGGCAACAAGAGAAGTGGGGAGGTATCGGCTAGGCCTGCTTCCCTCAGCCTCCCCCATCGGATGCCCGGACCATCGTGATCTGGCGACCCCTGTCGAGGTACGTTCTAGGGTGTCCGAAGTGACATTGGAGGCCCGCACCAAAGGGTTCCGCTGAAGGCTGGGTATCAGTTGGCTGATGCAGCAGAACGCGGGCTGGACGATACCGCTTAATCCGTGGGCCCTCCCAAGAGATCCACGGCGGCCAAATGGCAAAATGATGTCGCTAGGGATGGTTCGGCCGGGCATTCCAGCCGGTCCTTGCAGGCGTTCTCGCCCGGCGGAAGAGAGAGCGCCCAGTGGACCTCTCCATCTACGGTGCAGTCCTCTCGGCGGCGGGGGGGTATCACGGTCCCCCTGTGGCAGAGTTTGCCGTATTTTCCTCGGGTTTTCTATTGTCAGTCCTTCACCGCAGACTGGAGCGCGAGGCACCGGCGTTCGCTGCAGGAGGTGCCGCGGATAGACGCGCGGTGCCCGAAGGACATCGGGACCCCAACTGCAGTACGAGGTCCTTGATCGTGGCCCGCACCGCCTCTGTGCCCCGTGTCCCCCAGCTGGCTGGCCCTGAAGATATTGGGCTCTGTACAGGAAGTGAACCCGCCCGTGCCGCCTGAGACTCCGCATCGTTTGTGACCGGAGACGGCGACGATGCGAGGGATGATGTGTTTCACGTGAAACATTGGCGTAGTTCCGGCGACGGCGTCCGGTTTACCCGGCGCTAGCGCCGCCCGGCCGCCGCTGCGATAAAGGCACTGACCGGGTGCCAACAATGGTAATCAGGAGTGATCCGGCTCCAGGGAGTCCATTGCGAAGGTTCCAAATTGGTTCCGGTGGGTCCGCCGCAGTTGAACCATCCTTTGACCCCCGATATCCGTGCCGAGCTCTCCTGAGAGGCTATAGGTGGCGTTGCGTCTGGATGTACAGGCAGCCCTCTTGGTTAGGCACGCAGTAGTTGGTGGTGCGGATCGCGACGGGTCAACACACCGTGGGAGTAGGCGCCTGCAATCAGGGGTGCGGACGTTTCACGTGAAACATATGCAGCCAGGTGAAACTGGCACCACGCTGTCCACGGAGGGCGGCTGAATATGTACTTCACCCCGCGGGGTGGAGGGGTGGACGCAAGCCAGGAGCGGGCTGCTGCCAGCTGGACAATCCGGCATTTGGGCACTTCCGCCGCGTATGGTGCGGCGCCTGACGCCGTTATTGGGCTCTTTGGCGGACACAAGCGCGGCCCGATCTGGCGGTGGCCAGGAACTGCAATCAGGTCGGACCAAGGCCCTATGGAGATGGTGGCTGGTCGCGACGTGGGTGTCTGTGAGACTCTTTTGAGATTTCGATAAGCGCGAGTTCCGAGAGTTCTGGTCACCGGCTAAGAGCTGACCAAACTGTTTCACGTGAAACGGAATTCACTGAGATCCACAGAAGTTCAACGATCCGGTCCGGCAGCAATACCTGCGCGCCCTACGTTGAGCGCCTTGGTATCAGCTCCGACCGTGAGGTCCCTGGTTGCACTACGTCCACCCCGTCACCGGCGAGGGAATGGAAAGCCCCAAGGTGTACAACGCTCGTGGAGCAAATTTCCCGGAGAAACAACCGGTAATTAATGCAGTTCGCGTCACGCGTCCCCGAAGCGTTGCCTATCGAGCTCGTGGGGCGGCAACGAGGAGCGAACGGGAGGTTGAGGCGGAGGGCCAAAATGGCCCCGCTTCCGGGGGGAAGGAGGGCCATTCTTGGTGTTGGCCGGTGACACGCACCGCCCCAAACTGGAATCAGGACAGAACGTCAGCGAATTCTTTCTCAAAGAACTGCTTGGGTCGAGCCCCGATGACGGTGCTCTTCACTTCGCCGCCCTGGAAAAGGTAAACAGCCGGGATCGAAGTGATCCCGTACTGGGCTGCGATTGCCGGGTTGTCGTCGACGTTGACCTTAACGACATCCACCTTCTCGCTGTATTCCACCGAGATCTCGTCCAGGATCGGACCAAGCTTGCGGCACGGTCCGCACCATTCGGCCCAGAAGTCCACGATGACCGGCTTGTCAGAAGCCAGTACATCGGTGCCGAAACTAGCGTCTGTTACTTCTTTTGCGTTGCTCATAGCCTTGTCCTTCTCTTCGGTTGATTTCTGCGCGCGCCGTTTAGGCGGGGAGGTCGGCCAGGTAGTGCTCGACGTCGAGTGCGGCTACACAGCCGGAACCCGAAGCCGTGATGGCCTGGCGGTATGTCGGGTCGATGACGTCGCCTGCCGCAAACACACCCTTGAGGCTTGTCTTCGAGGTGCGCCCGGCGACGGCGATGGTTCCCTCGGGAGTCAGGTCCAACTTGCCCTTGACGAGGTCCGTGCGGGGATCGTTGCCAATGGCCACAAAAACACCCGTAACGGCAAGTTCGGTCTCAGTGCCCGCCACAAGGTTCTTCAACCGAAGGCCGGTGACCTTGTCTTCACCGAGCACGTCCTCGACGCCGGTGTTCCAGACGAAGCTGATCTTTTCGTGGGCAAGGGCGCGGTCGGCCATGATCTTGGACGCACGCAAGGTCTCACGACGGTGGACCACTGTGACGGACTTCGCGAACTTGGTAAGGAACAGCGCCTCTTCCATAGCCGAGTCACCCCCGCCGATCACGGCGATGTCCTGATCCTTGAAGAAGAAACCGTCGCAGGTTGCGCACCAGCTCACGCCGTGGCCGGATAGACGTTTCTCATTGGGGAGGCCAAGCTCGCGGTAGGCCGAACCCGTCGACAAAATGATGGAGCGGGCGCGGAAGGTCTCCCCCGAGCCAGTGGTCACCGTCTTGATGTCGCCTTCAAGGTCCAGTTCTGTTACGTCCTCAAACTGGATTTCGGTACCGAACCGCGCGGCCTGCTTTTCAAAGTTTTCCATCAGGTCCGGACCCATGATGCCATCCGGGAAACCGGGGTAGTTCTCGACGTCGGTTGTGTTCATCAGCTCGCCGCCGGCGGTTACCGATCCTGCCAGGAGCAGCGGCTTCAGGTTGGCGCGTGCGGTGTACACCGCTGCGGTGTAGCCCGCGGGGCCGGAGCCGACGATGATGACATCACGTACTTCGGACGTGCTGTTTTCTGCGTTGCTCACTGAACGGTGAACCTCTTCCTTTGTCGATGCGCCCGCCTGGGTGGCCGGCCACATGGCACAACTACTGCTAAGCGTTGAATATTCCGGCCGGACACGGTAGGACGCATCGAAGGCCGGGGTTACTGACGGTGGTACTGAGGCGCTACTGGACTTTTATTTCCGCCAGGCGAAGCCCGAATCCGTAGCGCGTCTTGGGTGCAGCGAGCTTGGGCAGGGATTCAATCGAAACGATGACGTACTGGGCAGTCGCCGGCTCCGGCAGGGGCATCGTCAGGTCAGGGGAGGTGAAGCTGTTGCTGCCGACTTTTTTTGCACCATCGAGGGACGGGCGGTCGTTGGTATAAACACTGATGTTTCCGCCCGAGGCGCCCAATTGGCTCAGCGTCACCGACGAGACCTTGGCCGGGGCCTTCAGTTTGACTACGAGTGGAACCTCCGAGGCCAGCCCGCCCCAGTTTTCGGTCGCAAATTCCATGTCCGACCAGTAGCTGGCTCCGTTGCCGTCGACGGTCTTGACCAGGTCGCCGTCGTACGTTCCGGCGAAGTCGAAGTTCCCCAGCCGGGTGACGCCCTCGACGGCGGGCGGGCCAGCGGCCTGCGAAGGGCTGGCGCTGGCTGACGTCTCCGCCGAGGTTGGACTGGGGGCGACGGTGGAAGAAGTACCACCGGCGGCGGGCTGGGGTGTGCTCTTGAACAGGCCGCCGAGGTTGGTTACGGCGAGAACCAGCCCGACAACAAGGACCGCCGCCAGTAGTCCACCGACCAGCCAGCGCATGGAGCGGGGCTCGCGGCGCGGCTCGTCGTCAGTGTCGTAGTCTTCCTCAGCGTCAGCAGCCTCGGTATTGTGGGCTGAGCCCGGGAAAAAGCCCGGGGCGCGGTCCGCTGCAGAGCCGGTGCCCGCAGAGCCCTCCTGGTTCTGCCGGGGAGCGCGGTCGTTGCCGGTATCCGGGCGACCGTAATCGTCGTCAGACCACAGCGAAACCTTGGGTGAATCGCCGGGATCCTCTGCTGTGGTGCCTCGTTCGCCGGAGCCCGGGGCGCGCCCCTGGACCGGCTGGGGGGCTGTGACCTGCGGCGCAGCCTCTTGCGGCGCGGTTTCGGGGGCGTTCGCGGCAGACGCCGCGGCGCCGCCGGCGATTGCAGCAGCGCCGGCGGCGGGCCCCGCGGTCGGACGTGAGGGCATTCGGGTCGCCGCTGCCGGGGGTGCGGCCGGCGGCTGGTTCGTCCCGTAGTTGATGTATCCCGCGTCTACTTCTTCCTCGTCGTAGAGTCCGTCGTAGGTTTCGGGCTCGCTGGAGCGGGGTTGCCCGAAGATTTCACTGCCCAGGGTGTCCGTGAAGAACGGTTCTACGTAGGGCGGATTGGCGGAGACAACCAGGTCCAGCAGGTCAGCGGCCGAAGCGTGGTTGGTGATGAGGTACGTCGTGTCGTCGCTGACACCAAGGTCCAGGATCTGCACACTGCCCGGACGCTCGCCGGTGGCGACTTCCCGTGCACTGTGTGCCACTTGATCCGCGTTACCGGGCCCGGCCACAAGGATGCTCACCGCACGGTTAAGTACCTGGTCCACACCGTCCAGCACCAGATCCTGGTCATGTGAGGTCAGTACGGTGGCAGTGACCTTGTAGCGGCCACCAAGTACTGATCCGACATCGATCGGGTGGGACACGGGCTCCTCCTAGACTGTCCGGGAGCCGCTGAACTGATCACGTCGTCAGTAACCGCAGATCGCCCGGTAAGCCGGTGGACCCTTGGTCTGCAACTCCCCTTGTTAGTCTTCGATCCTAGCCGATGCACTGTGCCGGCCGCGGACGCGCAGCGCTGCGAATCCCGCCGTCTGCTATTTTTTCTTCCTGCCGCCGAACGGAAAATAGGGGTTGTGGCCCACCGGGCCCTGGTACGTCCTGCGCCCGGGCAGGGGAACGTCACCGCTCAGGCCGCCCTCAGCGGTGCTGGGCAGGTCCTCGGCGGCGAGGTAGCCGCCGTCGGGTCCGCTGTGTGCTGAGCGTTCGTCCTGTTCAGCCAGATCGGGGCCGGCACGGAAGGATGCGGCGTCGAATTCCCCGGAAATCCTCGGGATGAGTCCGGTATCCACCGATACTGTGGCGCGCTCCGGTTTCGGACGCGCCGCCGCAGCGCCGTCGGGAAGATTCCCGGCATCCTGCGGAACAACCGACCGGCGGCGCAGGCGGCCGAGCAGTGGCTGAAGCAGGTCGCTCAGCTCTGTCACCCGGAAGATCTTGAGCAGGAGCAGATAAGCCGCCAGCATAACGGGCCCGACGACGATGATGCTCACAAGGGCGGCACTGGGACTGCTCCAGGCGAAGCCATCAGGGGTGTAGCTGCCCAACAGCCACAGGGCAGCCGCTCCGGCCGCCGCGGAACCCAGCGCGGCGTAGCCCATTCGAATGTAGGCATTGGCGATCCGCGGGCCGTCCAGGTGGCCCAGGAGGCGCCGCAGGAAGACCGCGCTGACGATTACGGAGAGGATGTTGCCGCCGGTGTATAGGAGTGCAATCGCGAAGATGATCTGGCCGAAGGGGAGGAACTGGATGGCAAAAGCTGTAACCACATTGACGATGGCCAGGACCAGTTGGATGAAAAACGGTGTCCTGGCATCTTCATTGGCGTAGAAGACCCGGGACATCATAAAATTGGCGCTCATAAACGGCGTGCTGAGGGCCAGGATGGTCAGCGTTTGGGCCAGCATAACGCCGTCCTGGGGCACCCCGCCGGAGAAGAACATGCCCAGCGGTCCGGCCAGGGCGAACAAGGCAAGAGCACCAAAAACCGTCGCCACGGCCATGGTTCGCAGCCCGTGCGAGAGCGCGTTGCGCAGCGCCACACGATCGCCGTCCTGCGAGGCACGCGTCATCCGGTTGAACAGCACAGTGGCCAGGGACAGGGCAATGATGGAATGCGGGAGCAAGTAAAGCTGGCTCGCCACCTCCAGCACGGCATTGCCCGGCAACGAGCCTGCGGCCGGATCCCCCGCCTGCTCCAGCCTGAGCCGTTCCGCGCCCGGGATCGTGGCGATGCGCATGACATAGAGGAAAGCAAGCTGCCCGACGGCGGCCGTCGCGAGGGTCCAGACACTGAGCTTGGCGGCCTGGCCCAGTCCAACCCCGCGCCAGCCGAAACGCGGGCGCAGTCCGAGCCGGAGCCTGAACACCGGAATCAGCAGGATGGCGGTCTGGGCAATCACGCCAATGGTCGAGAATCCGGCCACCAGCACAGTCTGGGTCGAATCCCACGTGTCCAGGGTGTGAGAGTTGGCCGCATTGGTGCCCATAATCCCAATGAACATCCCCAGCCCGGCGATTGCCACGATGTTGTTCAGGATCGGCGCCCACATTGCCGGACCGAACGCTCCGTGGGCATTAAGGACCTGCGTCAGGAGGGCGTACAGGCCGTAGAAGAAGATCTGCGGCAGGCACCAGAACGCGAAGGACACCGCCAGTGCCTTCTGCTGCGGTGCGTAACCCTGCGTGGTCAGTTCAATTACCGAAGGCGCCAGCAGCGTTACCGCCAGGGTCAGGCCCAGCAATACCAGGACGGCCAGCGTCAGCAACCGGCTGATGTAATCAGCGCCCCGGTCGGCGGCCTTGCTTGCCTTGATGATCTGGGGCACCAGCACGGCGTTGAACACCCCGCCGGCGACCAGCAGGAAGATCAGGTTCGGCAGGTTGTTGGCATTGATAAAGGTGTCGTTGACGGTGGAGCCCAACCCGAGTGCGGCTGCCAGCAGCCACGTCTTGGCAAAGCCCAGGAAACGCGAAACCAGCGTACCGGCGGCCATTATGGCGCTGGAACGGACTTCTCCGGATTGGACAGCTTGGGAATCGGCAGGGCCGGAGGGCGCGGGGGTGGGTTTGGCAGATGACATTAGCTTCATCGTCTCACCCGAATATGGCTTTGTGCGCTATCCGGGCCGCAATGCGGGGCTGGCAAGGCCCTAGCGGTGGTCCGGAAGGACATCCTTGGCGAGGTCGGCGATGCGGCGCTCGTTAGGGAAAGAAAGCTTCCGGGCCAGTTCGTGGATGGGAACCCAGGCGACGTCCACGGCTTCTTTATCCGGATCGTTCTCGATCGTCAGGTCACCGCCGGTGGCCTGCAGCAGATAATGGTGGACGGTTTTGTGCACGCGGTGTCCGCTGACCGTAAACCAGTAGTCGATGCTGCCCAGCGGGGCGAGGATCTTGCCCTCGATGCCGGTTTCCTCCGCGATTTCACGCACGGCGGCTTCCTCGTTGCTTTCCCTGCCCTCCGGGTGCCCCTTAGGGAGGCACCATTCCAGCCGCCCGCCGCGGTTTAGGCGGGCAATAATCGCTACGCGGAGTTCGGCGTCGGTGGTGTCCACCACAACGCCGCCGGCCGAAATTTCCTCAACAGTAGGGAGGGACGCCTGCCCGGAGTGCTGCACCGGCGCGACGTTGGCACCGATTGCCGATGGCAACGGTGCGTTTGTCCTCCTGCCGGGAGCGCTCGGTACGGGGTGGGCCATGATGTCCACTCTAACGACTCTTGCCCGCACTTGATGACCTGAACATGGCAGGAAAGTGGACGCCAGGGAAAGTCGGACGCTTGTTCCCGCTCCCTCGTGGGGGCCAGCAGCCGGACTCGGAAGGCTTTCGGTGTGGTGCTGGCCGGGATTTCTGCCAAGCTTAAGAAACTATGGCGCACGCACATCACGAGATTTACCCGCACACCGTTGATTTCCAGGTAGACCCGGTGGTCCTGGAGCTCGGGCAACGGTTTGTCGACGCCGGCCACGAGCTCTCCCTGGTGGGCGGACCCGTTCGTGACCTTTTCCTGGGCCGGACTTCCCCCGATCTGGATTTCACCACCGACGCCACTCCGGACCAGACAGTTGCCCTCATCAAGAAATGGGCTGATAACTTCTGGGAGATCGGGCGGGCCTTCGGCACCATCGGGATGCGCAAGTCGGGCTTCCAGATCGAAATCACCACCTACCGCGCCGAAGCCTACGATCCCGATTCCCGCAAACCCGTCGTTGCGTTCGGAAAGTCGTTGACGGATGACCTGCTGCGCCGCGACTTCACGATCAACGCCATGGCACTGCGCCTACCGGCGCTGGAACTCGTGGATCCATTCGGCGGAGTACGCGACCTGCAGACGCTAATCCTCGCCACCCCGGGCGCGCCGGAAAGTTCCTTCTCCGATGATCCGCTGCGCATGATGCGTGCTGCCCGTTTTGCCGCGCAGCTGGGAATCACTGTGCACGGGGATGTCCGCGCCGCCATGTCCCGGATGGCAGAACGAATCACCATGATCTCGGCCGAACGCGTTCGCGATGAACTGGTCAAACTCATTTGCGCCCCGCACCCCCGGTCCGGAGTGGACCTGCTCGTGGACACGGGACTGGCCGGCTTTGTCCTTCCTGAGGTCTCGGCCCTGCGGCTGGAGGCGGATGAACACCACCGGCACAAGGACGTCTACCAGCACTCGCTCCAGGTCCTCGAGCAGGCGGCTGCACTTGAAACCGCCAGCGACGGCGCCGTGCCGGGTCCGGACTTTGTGCTGCGGTTCGCCGCGTTGATGCACGACGCCGGCAAGCCGGCCACGCGCCGTTTCGAAGCGGGCGGCGCCGTGAGCTTCCGCCACCACGACATGGTCGGGTCCAAACTAACGTCAAAACGAATGAAGGCGCTGCGCTTCGACAACGACACCACAAAAGCTGTGGCCAAGCTGGTGGAACTGCACATGCGCTTCTACGGCTACGGCGATGCCGGCTGGAGCGATTCCGCCGTCCGACGCTATGTCACCGACGCCGGTCCGCTCCTGGAGCGGTTGCACCGGCTCACCCGCTCGGATGTGACCACCCGCAACCAGCGCAAGGCCGAACGGCTTTCCTTCGCCTACGACGACCTTGAGGCACGGATTGCGGCGCTGCGCGAGCAGGAATCCCTCGAGGCCGTCCGCCCGGACCTGGACGGCGGCCGGATCATGGAAATCCTGGGACTCAAGCCGGGACCCGTCGTCGGCCGGGCCTACAATTTCCTCCTGGAGGAACGGATGGAGCACGGGCCGCTGGATGCCGATGTGGCCGAGGCCAAACTTCACCAATGGTGGGCAGCCCAGCCCGAGTCCGCCCTCCCACTTTCAACCGAGGAGTCCTAAGTGATTGCACCCTCCAACAGTCCCCGTCCGCAGCTGTGGATCCTCCGGCACGGCGAAACCGAGTGGTCCAAGAGTGGCCAATACACCGGCCTCACCGACGTGCCGCTCACAGTGGAGGGCGAGCAGCAGTCCGTTGAGGCCCGCAAGGTACTCGACGCCGTCGACTTTGACCTGGTGCTGACTTCACCGCTTCGCCGGGCCCGGCGTACCGCGGAACTGGCTGGATTTCCCGACGCGCAACTGGAACCCCTCGCGGTCGAATGGGACTACGGCGATTACGAGGGCATCAGCTCGGACCTCATCCGCAAGGACAACCCGGAGTACCTGATCTGGACCCACGACGTGCCCAACGGCGAATCGCTGGATGACGTTGCCGCGCGCGCAGACAAGATCGTGGCCCGGGTGCTGGAATCCGGCCTGGATAATGTGTTGATCGTGGCCCACGGACACTTCTCCCGGATCCTCACCGCGCGGTGGTTGGGGCTCGATGCGCACGAAGGACGCCACTTCGTCTTGGGAACCGCCAAAGTCTGCACACTCGGTTGGGATAAAAAGACGCCGGCAGTGGTCCGCTGGGGCCTATAAATACTGTTTATAAAACAACTCCAAGAAAGTTAATGAATTCACTGGTCAAACGCTGGATTCATAGTGTAATTTTAATTCTGACTCAAAGGCTTCCTGCCGGGGTCAAGGCGCAGGTCGCACGGCCGATCAGCCGGAGCCACGGCACAACAGAAAAGGAGGTTGGGAGAAATGATTACTTTGACTAGCGGACGGATGTACCTCGTCACTGCCCCCCCGGCCTCTGTCGCTGAGCCGCGCCCGAATTTTGGCCCGACTGTCTCCTGAATTTTCTGCTCGCGGCCTAGTTTTTTGTAACTGGGCCCCCAGCCGGGATAACACCGCCACCGCCCGTCCCTGCGGTGGCGTGACAACGGACCAAACCGGACGGAACCACGTGGTTTCGCAGCATCCCTAAAGTTCGGAACCCAGCTTCTTGTTGGGGTTGCCGCTTTCCGCGCCCAGGAGCCACTTTTTCGCTTTAGCGAAATTCCTTAAAGAGCCTCGGCTTTTCCGTGCCCCATTAAGGCCCTTTCTTCCTTATTTAACAGAGGCCTTAATTGTCATGCCCAATTACTCCCTATTCCAGTAGCACCAATGAAAGGTCCATCGTGACTATCGCCAGTACCACTCCCCGGCCGCGCGGCGCGAACCACCGGAAGGAGGTGACCGCCATGAAGAAGAAACTCCAGAGACTACTGCAGCTGAGCCTCAACCCTGGCCCACGGCGAAAGACGCAGTTCAACGGCCCGCTCCTGGACCAGAAGCGGGAAGATGTCTTTCTTACAATGCACCGGATCGGGTTCATCCGCTGAGGCAGGTTCGCGCCATCGAAGGAGGACCTGGTGCCTGACAACGGAACTGATCCGCAAGGAGCCCACGCGGCGACGCGTGGGCTCCCCCGTTAACTGCCCGTTCAGGAAACACCGGCGCCATTCCCGCGGGCACCGGCCCTGCCCGGCGCGGTCAGGCGCCTCCACCCCGGTATGCTCAGGGACATGCAGGAGACTAAGCCGCCGGAGCACCGCAGACGTGTCCGGCTGGTTATCCCCAGCCGCAGCGATGCCCTGCTAAGGAACTTCACGGAGCTGGTCGGCGGACCGATGGGCCGCCGCTGCGCCCCCGGCGTCATTTCCCCCGGATTTTTTACCGTCGAACGCGTCCTGATCATGCTGACCGTCCTGGCAGCCGTGCTCGGCATCCTCATCAAGTCCTACTGCCGCACCAGCGGCTGGGAAACCCCTGGTCAGTTCTACGCGACCTGCTATTCGGACTTCCCTGAGCTGTTCAAGAACCGCGGGCTGGGAGACGGTGCCTTTCCCTTCATCACCCCAGGGACTTTTTTCGAATACCCCGTCCTGATGGGATTCATCGCCGGCAGCACCGCCGTGCTGGTACCCGGCGGGGGCGTTTCTGCGGCCCGGATTCTTGCCTACTTTGACATCAATGCCACCCTGATCGCCGCCGTCTGGATCATTACGGTGCTCGCCACGGCACGGATGGCCCGCCGACGGCGGTGGGACGCGGCCATGGTGGCGGTGGCTCCCGGTATTATCCTGGCCGGAACCATTAACTGGGACATGTGGGCGGTTGGGCTGCTGGCTCTGGGCATGTATTGCTTCTCCCGGAACAAGCTCGTGCTGGCCGGGATCTTCATCGGACTGGGCACCGCAACCAAGCTCTACCCGCTGCTGATCCTGGGGGCGGTCCTGCTCCTGGCGCTGCGCACGGGCAAGGTACGGGCGATCCTGGTGACTGCCGGCGCCGGCGCTGCCGCGTGGCTGGCAGTCAATGTTCCGGTCGCCGCCGCTAACACGGAGGGTTGGCGATACTTCTACCAGTTCACCGAGGACCGGCCTGCCGGCTACAGCTCGCCCTGGTTTGCCTACAACCTCGTCGCCGGCCGCCTCGGATGGCAACCCCTGCAGGCAGAGGCGATCAACACCCTCGCCCTGAACCTGTTTGTGCTCGCCTGTGTGCTGATCGCGGTGCTGGCCCTTGCAGCGTCCAGGCGTCCCCGGCTCGCGCAATTGGCGTTCCTGATTGTTGCCGCGTTTATCCTGACCAACAAGGTGTACTCACCCCAGTTCGTCATCTGGCTCATCCCGCTGCTGGCCCTGGCCCGGCCGAGGTGGCGGGACTTCCTGATCTGGCAGACCGTCGAGGGCCTGCATTGGGCGGCAGTCTGGATGTATCTCGGACAGGTGACGAGCGGTGGGGTCTCCCAGCACAATATTGATATGCCCTACTACGTCCTCGCGGTGGCCTTCCATATGATCGCCATTGGCTACCTGATGGTGCGGGTGGCGTGGGACATCTGGGACCCCGGCTATGACGTGGTCCGCCGCCAAGGCATGGATGACCCGCAGGGCGGCCCGTTCGACGGCGCGCCGGACAGGTTGCGGGTGGACCTGTTCCACCCCACTAAATCCGTTCTGCCCTGGCGTAAGGAATCAGCGGATGCCTGATGTCGCAGTTGTGGGATCAGGACCGAACGGGCTTGCCGCGGCCGTGACCTTGGCCCGCGCCGGACTGAAGGTGCACGTTTACGAGGCGGCGCCGACACTGGGCGGCGGCCTGCGCACCGGGGAACTGATGGAGCCCGGCCACTTTCATGATGTCTGCTCGGCAGTACACCCGATGGCCTTGGCCTCGCCTTTCTTCCGGCAGTTCGAGCTGTCCCGCCGGATCCGGCTGGAGGTTCCCGACGTTTCGTACGGGACACCTCTCGACGGCGGCCAGGCGGCCCTTGCGTACCGCTCACTCGAGCGCACCGCTGCCGGCCTGGGCCGCGACGGCGTGGCTTTCGCGCGGCTCATGGCCCCGTTGGTGGACCGTGCCGATGGCGTTACGGACCTGGCCTTGAACCAGCTTCTGCGCCTGCCCAAGGACCCGATGGCGGCGGCCCTGTTCGGTGCCCGGGTGCTGGAACAGGGCTCGCCGCTCTGGCGGGCACGGTTCCGGGAGGAGCTGGCACCGGCGCTGTTGACCGGCGTCGCGGCGCACGCAGTGTCTAAGCTGCCGGCCCCGGCGGCGGCCGCAGCCGGCCTTATGCTGGCGACGCTGGCCCACACGGGGGGCTGGCCCGTTCCGATAGGCGGATCCGCGGCAATCGCCCAGGCCATGGTGGCGGACATCAAAGCGCACGGCGGAGATGTGGAAACAGCTGCCAGGATCGGGTCCCTGGCGGAGCTTCCACCGGTCCGGGCGACGTTACTGGACGTGGCACCGCCGGGGCTGCTGGCTCTGGCGGACGGACGGCTCCCGGAACGGTACCGGCGCGCCCTGGAGTCGTTCCGGTTCGGCGACGCGGCCTGCAAGGTCGACTTCATCCTGTCCGGACCCGTCCCTTGGGCCGCGCCCGAACTGGCCGATGCCGGCACTGTCCACGTCGGAGGCACCCGGGCGGAGATGGCCGAAGCCGAAAACCTTGTCGCCGCGGGCCGGCATCCGGACCGGCCCTACGTCCTGGTCTCGCAGCCATCACGCTTTGACGCCGGCCGGGCACCCGCCGGCCGGCACATCCTGTGGAGCTATTGCCACGTGCCGGCAGGTTCCACAGTGGACATGGCCGAAGCCGTAACAGCCCAGCTGGAGCGCTTCGCCCCCGGATTCCGCGACCTCGTCCGCAGCCGCCACGTCACGACGGCGGCCGGCCTGGCAGGGTATAACGAGAACTATGTCGGCGGTGACTTCAGTGCCGGAATGATGGACCTCCGCGGGATCATCAGGCGGCCCGTCCTGGGCACCGCACCCTGGCGCACGCCGCTGCCGGGCGTGTACCTGTGTTCGTCCTCCACACCTCCGGGTCCCGGGGTGACCGGGATGCCGGGGTACCATGCTGCTAAATATGCCTTGAAGGACATATTCGGGCTCACGCTGCCTTCGCTCGCACTTTAGGCGTCACCCTCCAAGAGCCCGGCACAGGCCGGCCCAGGGTCCGCCGGCCTCCCGCTCCGGAACCCCTGATCGCCGGCAAGGACCATGTGACACGAGATTCTTCCGCTGGCCGGTGCATAATGGCGCGATGGGGAAATCATCAAAACTTTCACTTGCCCTGGTGGGGCTCATACTTGGCGGCTCGTTGGTGGGCTGCTCCGATGGCCGCGCCGGCGCGCAGGATGCGGCGAAACAGCTTGCTTCCGCTGTCGCGGCGCTCGACGTCGCGGCAGTGCCGTTCGAAGGCAAAGACTCCGGAGCGGCCAACGAACAGCTAAAAGAGGTGTTCAAGGCGCTGGATCCGGCCAAGCCTTCAGTCGTGACCGGCGAGCTGAAACTGGACAAGGACACCGCTACGATCCCGCTGGACTACAGCTGGAAGATCGGCACCGGCGAGTGGAAATACACCACCTTCGCCCAGCTCAAGAAATCGGGCGACAAGTGGCTCACCGTCTGGAACCCGGCGTCGCTGGTGCCCGAACTGGCAGACGGCGAAGTCCTCGGCACCATGTCCCAGTCGCCGGCGCGGGCTGACATCCTGGGTGCTGGGGACGCCAAGCTGGTTACCTACCGGCCGGTGGTGAACGTCGGCATCGACAAGCCCCGGCTGGGGACCGCCGATCCCGCAGCTTCCGCCACCCGGCTCGCCCAACTGGTGGGAGTCGACCCCGCCGCCTATTCCCAACAGGTCGCCGCGGCCGGTGCGGAAGCCTTCGTCCCGGCCATTACCCTGCGCCAGGACGGCCAGAGCATCACTGACGATCAAATTGCCGCGATTCCCGGGGCCCGGGCGATCGCTGACTCCCTTCCGCTGGCACCGACCCGAACATTCGCCCGCGCACTTCTGGGCACCGTGGCCGAGGCCAACGCCGAACAAATTGAAAAGTCCGGCGGGGCACTCAAAGCCGGCGACACCACGGGAACCGGCGGACTGCAGCAGCAGTACGATGCCCAACTCCGCGGCACCGACGGCATCCAGGTCTTCGCGGAAAAAGCCGGCCTCTCCGCCGAAGAACGGCAAGGGCTGCTGAACGGCGGACGCCGGGGCTTGTTCCAGGTGGAGATCACGCCGGGGACGGCGCTGAAGACCACGCTGGACCCGGCCCTGCAACAACTGGCCGAGGATGTTCTGGGCAAGGTCGCACCGGCGTCGGCCATCGTGGCGCTGCGGCCCTCCAGCGGCGCGGTGCTTGCCGCCGCTTCAGGCCCGGGAAGCAACGGCTACGACACTGCCATGCTGGGCCAGTACGCCCCCGGTTCCATCTTCAAAATCGTGGATTCCCTCGCCATGATCCGCAACGGTATAACTCCCGATTCGATCGTTGAGTGCCCCGCAACATTGTCCGTCGACGGCCGTACCTTCAAAAATGCCGAAGGCTATCCGGCGGCTTCCCTGGGTTCCGTGACCCTGCGGGACGCTTTTGCGCACTCCTGCAACACGGCCTTTATCAATGCCCGCGATACTGTCAGCCAGGCCCAGCAGGAATCCGCGGCCACCTCCTTGGGCGTGGCCGTGGAAGCTCCCGGTCTTGGAGCCGCCGCGTTCCTTGGCTCCGTCCCCGGGACCGCCGAAGGCACCGAGCACGCCGCGTCGATGATCGGCCAGGGCAAGGTGCTGATGTCTCCGCTGTCAGCGGCCATTATGGCCGGATCCGTCGCCAAGGGCGCCCCCGTTACCCCGCAGCTCGTGCTGAATCCCAACGCCGGCGACGATTCCACCCGGGCGGGTGCGACGGCCGAGCCGACGACGACATCGGCTGGCCCGGCGTCGTCAGCTCCGGCTCCGGCGAAAACCGCGGGGACGCCGGTGACCGCGGCCGAGGCCGCCTTGCTCTCGGACATGATGCGGGCCGTCGTGACCTCCGGACATGCAGGCTTCCTCGCATCCGTTCCCGGAGCGCCGGTGGGCGCCAAGACCGGGACCGCAGAGTTCGGCAAGGACGATCCACCCAAGACCCACGCCTGGATCGTGGCGGTGCACGGCGACCTTGCTGTTGCTGTCTTCGTCGAGGACGGCGGACTCGGCGCCACGACCTCCGGCCCGCTCCTGAAGGAGTTCCTTACCGCTGCGGGCTAGGGGCGCCCCCGGCGGCGCGTGTGTGCCGTGGGAGGATGGAAGGGTGGCTCATATTGACGTTTCCAACATCGATTACTTCCTCTCCGACGGCACACAGCTGCTCAACGGTGTGACCTTCAAGGTTCCGGACGGCACTAAAACTGCTCTGATCGGACCCAACGGAACCGGCAAAACAACGCTGTTCAGGATCATCTCCGGAGACCTTGTCCCGGACGAAGGTGTGGTCGGGCGCTCCGGCAACATGGGAATTATGCGGCAGTTCGTGGGTCAGGTCCGGGATGATTCAACCGTCCGTGACCTTCTGGTCTCCGCCGCGCCTCCCGCCCTGGCAGCCGCCGCCCGCACCGTCGACGAGGCCGAACTGGCGATGATGGAGCACGACGACGAGCCCACCCAGATGAAGTATGCCCAAGCCATTGTGGACTGGGGCGACGCCGGCGGGTACGACGTCGAAACGGTCTGGGACGAGGTCTGTATGGCTGCCCTGGGGCTCCCCTTTGACCGGGCGCAGCACCGGCCCGCGTCCAGCCTCTCCGGCGGTGAACAGAAGCGCCTGGTGCTGGAGGCACTCTTCGCCGGCCCGGACCCGTTGCTGCTGCTGGATGAACCGGACAACTACCTTGACGTTCCCGGTAAGCGCTGGCTCGAGGCGAAGCTCAACGAATCGAAAAAGACAGTCCTATTCATCAGCCACGACCGTGAGTTGCTCAACAATGCAGCGGGCCGCATCGTTACCCTTGAACCGGGTATTAACGGTGCCGGGGCCTGGATCCACGGCGGCGGGTTCGGGACCTACGTGGAGGCCCGAGCGGACCGGAACGCGCGCTTCGAGGAGCTCCGGAAGCGCTGGGACGAGGAGCACGTGAAGCTCAAGGAACTTGTCAACATGTACAAGAACAAGGCCGCGTTCCGCTCGGACATGGCCAACCGCTACCACGCCGCCCAGACCAGGCTGGCGAAGTTCCTCGAAGCCGGCCCGCCCGAGGCGCTGCCGATCGAGCAGAACGTGCAGATGCGGCTCAAGGGCGGGCGCACCGCTAAGCGCGCCGTCGTCGCCGAGAAACTGGGCCTCACCGGTTTGATGAAGCCGTTCTCGACCGAAGTGTGGTTCGGCGACCGAGTCGGCGTCCTGGGTTCCAACGGCTCCGGCAAGAGTCATTTCCTGCGTCTGCTGGCCACCGGCGGTACCGACCCGGAGCGGGAGCACCTGCCGGTTTCCGACGTTGACATCGCCGAAGTGCCGCACGACGGAACGGTGAAGCTGGGCGCCCGCATCCGGCCCGGTTTCTTCGCCCAGACGCACGTCCGCCCGGACCTGCTGGGCAAGACCCTGCTCGAAATCCTGCACCGCGGAGACGAGCACCGCTCCGGGATGGGGCGCGAAGCCGCCGCCGGTGCACTCGACGGATACGGCCTGGCCCCGCAGTCGGAACAGAAGTATGAATCCCTCTCCGGCGGCCAGCAGGCCCGCTTCCAGATCCTGCTGCTGCAGCTCTCCGGCGCCACATTGCTGCTGCTGGACGAACCTACGGACAACCTGGACCTGCATTCGGCCGAAGCGCTGGAACGCGCCATCAACCACTTCGAAGGCACCGTCCTGGCGGTGACGCACGACCGCTGGTTCGCACGGACCTTCGACCGCTTCCTGGTCTTTGGCTCCGACGGCAAGGTCTACGAATCGGCCGAGCCCGTCTGGGACGAAAAGCGCGTCGAGCGCGCCCGCTAGCCACAAGCCCGCGGACGGAGTTCCTCGACGCGCCTTCCCTTGCTGCAGGTTTTGCGCCAACTACTCCGTAAACAGCCCGGACGGCTGTGCAGCCTCCGGGCCGGCGGTTCCTCCCATGGCAGCGACCAGCCGCTCACGGGCGCGCCCCAAGTGTTCGTCGAGGAGGACGGCGGCAGCCTCGCCCTGTCCGGCCCCGATCAGCTCGAGGATCCTCTGGTGTTCGGCCTGGATCAGCGCGGTGTCCAGGAGGTGGAGGGACTGAATCCGGACCATGCACAGCCGCACCTCACCCACGAGCGAGCGGTACATCCGGCTGATGCGTTCGTTGCCCACGGCGTCGATCAGGCTGGTGTGGAACCGCATGTCCGGTTCGACGACGTCGAGCGGAGCGCCGGTCTGAACCGCCGCGATGTCGCGGTTGGCCTGCACCGCCGCGGCCGGAACCTCCCGCGCGGTTGCGAGCCGGCGCAGCACTTCGCTTTCCAGATACGCGCGGGCGAGATAGATGTCCCGCACGGAATCCGGGCCGAGTTCGACCACCCGGGCGGTTTTGTGGGTCCCGCGGTCCAGCAGCCCCTCGCCGACCAGCTTCTCGATTGAGGCCTTCGCCGTCGGCCGCGCCACGTCGTAGGAGGAGGCGACCTCCGACTCCGTCAGGGCGTCCCCGGAGCCAAGCGCACCGGCAAAGATCCGGTTTCGCAGATCCGAGGCGACCGCGTCCACGATCGAGACTGCTGCAATTCGGCCAGGCACCGGAGCTCCCATTCCGCCAAGAGTTTCTTGATTCAGTCCCAATCTTGCCAGACAAGACAACTGGTCAGGCTTGACCAACATGTGCACTTGTAAGACAATCGAAGGGCGCCACGGTGTTGTGACGCCTAACACAATCTGGAGACTCATGTTTCAGCAGATCCTCGATCCCATTGCCGGGTCCCTGGTGATTTCGGCCCTTTGCGCGGCGCTTCCGCTCGTCCTGCTCTTCGTCCTACTCGGCGTCTTCAAGGTGAAAGCCCCCAAGGCGGCCCTGGCAAGCCTGGCCTTGTCCCTCCTGCTGGCCATCGTCGGCTGGCAGATGCCGGTGAACCAGGCCCTGAGCGCCACCGCGGCCGGCATTTTCTACGGACTGTTCCCGATCCTGTGGATCCTTGTCAACGCACTCTGGATATACCGGCTCACCGTGGCCACCCCGTGGTTCGAAGTGCTGGGACGCACCATCCGTTCCATCTCAAACGACCTGAGGATCCTGTCAATCCTCATCGCTTTCTGCTTCGGCGCCCTGCTGGAATCCCTGGCCGGATTCGGCGCGCCAGTGGCAATCTCCGCCGCCATGCTGATGGCAGCCGGCATGAAACCACTGAAATCAGCAGTGGTCTCGCTGCTGGCCAACACCGCTCCCGTCGCCTTCGGCGCGATGGCCGCGCCCATCATCGCCCTGAACGGCGTCACCGGCTTGCCGCTGCATGATCTGTCCTCCATGGCCGGCCGCCAGACGCCGTTCATCGCACTGATCGTGCCGCTGCTGCTGGTGTTCATCGTCGACGGCCGCCGCGGCGTCAAGCAGACCTGGCCCGTGGCCCTCGTGGCAGGCGCCGCCTTCGGCGTGGCCCAATTTGTCACGTCCAACTTCTTCGCCGTTGAACTGACTGACGTTGTCGCCGCCGTCGTGACCGTGGCCGCGGTGCTGCTGATGCTGAAGTTCTGGCAGCCGACAGAAACTGTCGGGATGGACGGGTCCGCCGAGAGCACCCCGGAGGCTGTGCACGCCGCTGCTGCCGCAACGACCGGAAGAACTTCCCGGGACGGCGGTTCCGCCGCCAAGGGCTCCGTGGCCGCCGCCCCCGGCACCGGGGTTCCGATCGATAACTCCCGGCCCGAACCCCGGCAGATCTGGATGGCGATCGCACCCTACCTGATCATCATCGCGGTGTTCTCCGTCGCCCAGCTTCCGGCCGTCAAAACCTGGCTTGGCCAGGTCGGCAGCGTGACGTTCGCCTGGCCGGGCCTGGACATCACCGATTCGGCCGGCAAACCGGTTGCGGCCACCAAGTTCAAGCTCGACCACCTCAAGGCGACCGGCACCCTGCTGCTGTTTTCTGGGCTGATCACCATGGCGCTGTACAAGATCACGGCATCCCAGGGCCTGCGCATCTACAAGGAAACTCTGGTCCAGCTGCGCTGGACCATCGTTACCGTCACCGCCGTCCTGGGCCTGTCTTTCGTGATGAACCTGTCCGGCCAGACCACCACCCTGGGCTTCGCGCTGGCGTCAGCGGGCGGCTTCTTCGCCATCCTCTCGCCACTGATCGGATGGATCGGCGTCGCCCTGACCGGCTCCGACACCTCCTCCAACTCCCTGTTCGGCCAGATGCAGGCCACCGCAGCGGCGCAGACGGGTCTGTCTCCGGTGCTGATGGCCGCCGCCAACTCCTCCGCCGGCGTGATGGGCAAGATGCTGTCGCTGCAGAACTTGGCCGTTGCCGCCGCGGCGGTGGGGCTTGACGGCGCCGAGGGGACCCTGTTCCGGAAACTCATCGGCTGGAGCCTGGGGCTCCTTGCGCTCATCACCGTGCTGATCTTCCTGCAGTCCACCCCCGTGCTCGGCTGGATGGTGCCCTGATGGCTCCCCTGGATTTGGCTGGCCTCCGCTCGGCAGTGCAGGACCCCGCCCAGGTGAAGACCCGGGCGATCGACCTGCACGCGAATGCCCATGACGCCTCGCACTTCCTGCTGATCCCGCAGGCCGTCGTCACGGCCGGGAGCGCCGCCGACGTCGGCGGTCTGCTGCGCGCCAGCGCGGCCCAAGGAGTGCCGCTGACTTTCCGCTCCGGCGGCACCAGCCTCAGCGGGCAGGCAGTCACCGATGGCGTGCTCGTAGACGTCCGACGCAACTTCAGGGACATCGAAGTGCTCGACGGCGGCGCGCGGGTCCGGGTCCAGCCTGGCGTCACCGTGCGGGCGCTCAATGCGAGGCTCGCCCGCTACGGCCGTAAATTCGGGCCCGATCCGGCCAGCGAGGCAGCGTGCACCATCGGCGGGGTGGTCGCCAACAACTCCTCCGGCATGAACTGCGGCACCGTGGACAACACCTACCGCACCTTGGAGTCGCTGACCGTGGTGCTGCCCTCCGGCACCGTGATCGACACCGCGGCGGCCGACGCCGACCAGAAACTCCGTGCCCTCGAGCCGGAACTCCACGAAGGCCTGGCCCGGCTGGCCGCGCGGATCAGGAACAACGCAGACTCCGTGCAGAGGATCCGGCAGCAGTTCTCCATGAAGAACACCATGGGCTACGGCCTGAACTCCCTGCTGGATTTCCAGACCCCGGTGGACATCATGGCCCAATTGATCGTCGGGAGCGAAGGCACCCTGGGTTTCGTGGCCGAAGCGGTCTTCCGCACGATCCCGCGGCTCCCGCATGCCGCTGCGGGCCTGCTGGTGTTCCCGGACCTCGAGGCGGCCAACTCTGCCCTGCCCGCCCTCGTCGCGACGGGTGCCGCCACCGTTGAGCTGATGGACGCGTTGTCGCTCAAGGTGGGCCAGACACTCAAGGGAACGCCCGCCGTCGTCCAGGACCTGGTGGTCCGGGACCATGCCGCCCTGCTTGTGGAGTACTCCGCGGGCAGCGCCGGGCACCTGGCCGAACTCCAGGGCCAGGGCGAGGGCGTCCTCCACGGACTCGGGCTTTCCGCCCCGGCCCGGTTCACCGGAGACGCGCGGGAACGCGCCCAGCTCTGGCAGCTCCGTAAGGGCCTCTACGCCTCGGTCGCCGGCGCGCGGCCCCAGGGCACCACTGCGCTGCTGGAGGACATTGTGGTCCCGGTCCCCGTGCTGGGGCGCACCTGCCGGGAACTGATCCGGCTCTTTGACAAATACAGCTACAGCAACAGCGTGATCTTCGGCCATGCCAAGGACGGGAACGTCCACTTTATGCTCACGGACGGCTTCGCCACCGCTGCCGAACTGGACCGCTACAGCGCCTTTACCGAGGACATGGTGGAGCTGGTCCTGGCCGAGGGCGGATCACTAAAGGCCGAGCACGGGACTGGGCGCGTCATGGCCCCGTTCGTACGCCGGCAGTACGGTGATGAACTCTACGACGTCATGCGCACCATCAAGCGGCTCTTCGACCCCGCCGGGATGCTCAACCCGGGCGTATTGATGGATGAGGATCCGCTGGCGCATCTTCGCCACATCAAGACGGCGCCGCCCGTCGCGGAGGAAGTGGACCGCTGCGTCTCCTGCGGCTACTGCGAGCCGGTGTGCCCCAGCAAGGACATCACGCTTACGCCGCGGCAGCGCATCGTCACGCTGCGCGCCATCGAATCCGCGCGGCTGGCCGGGGACACGGCACTGGTCAAGGAGCTGGAAAAGGACTACGAGTACGAGTCCGTGGACACCTGCGCCGTGGACGGGATGTGCCAGACGGCCTGCCCGGTGGACATCAACACCGGATCGCTCGTGAAACGCCTCCGGACGGCTGACGCCGGCCCGCTCGCCAACGGTGCCTGGAACGCCGCCGCGAAGCACTGGGAGGGCGTTACGCGCGGCGCCTCCCTGGCGCTGACGGTCGTCAACAAGCTCCCGGCCGCTGCCATCTCCCCACCCAACCACGCAGCGCGGGCAGTGTTGGGCTCAGACACCGTCCCGCTGTATTCCGCCGAACTGCCCGGCGGCGGTTCGGTGCGGAAGCGTCCGACGCCGCCGGGCCCGGTTGACGCCGTCTACTTCCCGGCCTGCGTTGGCACTATGTTCGGACCGGCAGGAGCCGGTCCAGACGGTCAGGGACGCGGCGTCCAGTACAGCTTCGAACAACTCTGTGTCCGGGCCGGGCTCACCCTCCTCGTACCCGAAGGCGTCGATGGCCTGTGCTGCGGGACGCCCTGGTCCTCGAAAGGCATGGCGGCGGGCCAAAGAACGATGAGGGAGAAGACCTTGGCCGCCCTCCGGGAGGCGACCCGGGACGGGGAGCTTCCAATCGTGTGCGACGCGTCCTCCTGCACCGAGGGCCTGCGCCAGGCGGTGGAATCGGACGCACCCGCGGCAGGGCAGCGCGCCCTGCGGATGCTGGACGCCGTGGACTTCGCCGCGAAACGGATCCTGCCCCGGCTGCCCGGCCACGAGAAGCTGGAGTCACTGGCGCTCCATCCCACCTGCTCGTCCACCCGGATGGGCCTCGACGATGCCCTGGACGCCGTCGCCGGCGCCGTGGCGGACCGGGTTGAGATCCCGGAAAACTGGGGCTGCTGCGCGTTCGCCGGGGACCGGGGCATGCTGCACCCGGAACTGACAGCGTCGGCGACCGCGAAACAGGCTGCAGAAGTGGCCGACATGGAAGCCGCCGCCCACGCCTCCTGCAACCGGACCTGCGAACTGGGCATGACCCGGGCCACGGGCGCCCAGTACAGGCACGTGCTCGAGTTGCTGGAAGAGGTCACGCGGTAGACAGAACGCTCCCTCCTTTCCTGCACGTTTTGCGCCAACGCTTTCTCACGGGATGGGAGAGCGTTGGCGATTTTCGTGCGAAACGTGGGAGAGCGTTGGGCTATTTGAAGGTCTTGCGCTTTGTTCCGGTGCCGTCCGGGGCGTAGGTGATCCATTCGCCGGTCTTCCGTCCGACGTCGAAGGATCCCTCGTCCAACAGCTCGCCGCTGCGGTGCCACCGCTGCCAGAAGCCGTCCTGCTGCCCGTCCCGGAATGCCCCCTTCTGCACCAGTCCGCCTCCTTCGCGGTACCAGACGCAGTCGCCGTTGAGCCGTCCGCGACGGTAACCGGCCTCGGCTTTAACTTGGCCGCTGCGGAAGTAAAAGACCCACCGGCCGTGGCGTTCGCCGTCCAGGTACTCCCCGGCGCCGGAGACCCTGCCGTCCGTAAATAGTTCTTCAGCCATAACGCCAGAATACATTTGCGCACGACGTGATCAAATGATCACGCTCGGTTATCATTTATACATGGGGACTGAGGAGCGCCACCGCCGCATCGGAGCACTGTTGCGGCACCAGGAGCATGTAACGATCGATGAGCTGATGGGCGCCGTTGGTGCCTCCGGGGCGACGATCCGCCGTGACCTGGATGTCCTGGCCCGGCACGGCGTTCTCCGCCGGGTCCACGGCGGTGCCCGGAGCCTCGTACTCGGGGGCGGATACCCTGAGTACGGCCAACGCGAAATCGAGGACCACGCCGTGAAGGTGCGGATTGCGGCCGGCGTCGCCGCACTGCTCCCGGACCGCGGGCACGTCTGGGTGGACAGCGGCACCACTGCCACCGCGGTGGCCCGCCAGCTGAGGCTGCGGCAGATGACCGTGATGCCGATGTCGTTGCAGGCTGTCAGCGCGTTGACCGAAGGGGGCCCAGCTGCCGGCCGTCATCCCGACCTGCTGCTGCCCGGCGGGAGTTTGCTCGCCGGCGAACAGTCATTCCGCGGACCCATGACGGAATCGAACATCCGTTCGCTGCGGTTTGATGCAGCCGTCCTCACGCCCTGCGCACTGAACCTCCGGGATGGGATGATGGCCCACGACCTCGACGACGCGGCGGTAAAACGCGCTGCAGTAGAGTCCGCGGCCCGGGTGATCGTGGCCTGCTGCGCAGCGAAATGGAACGCCACCGCCGTCGCACTTGTCGCGTCGCTGGATGCCGTGGACGTCCTCGTCACGGACCATCAGTTCAGTGCCGGAGACCTTGACCAGCTCACCCAACACTCGGTGGAAGTAGTGATCGTATGACCAAGACGGCAACCCGCCCGCAACTCAACGCCGCCGCAGCGGCCACCTTCCTGATCTTCGGAATTAACGGGCTGGTATTCGCCAGCTGGGCCGCCCGCATCCCTGCGGTGACGGACATCCTTGGCATCTCCTCCGGGCAGATGGGGACCCTGTTGTTGTGCGTGGCGGCGGGATCCCTGGTCGCCCTGCCCACTGCCGGCCACGTGGTGGGACGGATCGGGACAGCGAATGCCGTGCGCGCCGCCGGCCTGGTCGCGGCTTTTGCCGGCGTCGGCGTGGCGCTGGCGCTGCTGGCCGGCTCCGTGCCGGGAACCGCCGTTGCACTGTTTTTCTTCGGTGTGGGCATCGGCCTGTGGGACGTGTCCCAAAACATTGAAGGCGCCGACGTCGAACACCAGCTGGGGCGAACCATCATGCCGCAGTTCCATGCAGCCTTCAGCGGCGGCGCGTTCCTCGGCGCCCTGATCGGCGCTGGCCTGGCGGGTCTGGGTGTCGGGCTTCCGGCGCACCTGCTGGTGATTGCCGTCATTGTCGCCACACTGACGGTTGTTGCGCCGCGCTATTTCCTGCCGCACCTCCCGGCACCCGCGGCTGGATCCGGGGAGCGAACGGAACCCAAGGGGCGCACGGCCTGGCGGGACGGTCGGACACTGCTGATCGGTTTGGTGGTGCTCGGCGCGACACTTACCGAAGGCGCCGGCAACGACTGGATCGCGAAAGCCGCCGTCGACGGCCTGAAGGCCACAGATTCCACCGGTGCGCTGCTTTTTGCCGCCTTTGTCCTGGCCATGACCGCTGTGCGGTTCTTCGGCGGCCGGGCGATTGACGCCTACGGCCGGGTACCCGTGCTCCGTGCCAGTATGGCGGCGGCCGCCGCAGGGCTGGGGCTATTTGTGCTGGCCGGGAATCTTTGGTGGGCCACGGCGGGCGCGGTGCTCTGGGGTGCAGGGGCCGCACTTGCGTTCCCGATGGGGATGTCGGCTGCGGCTGACGATCCCAGGCATGCCGCCGCCCGTGTTGCAGTGGTGTCCACGATCGGGTACATCGCATTCCTGGCGGGGCCGCCGCTGCTGGGCTACCTCGGAGACCTGGTCGGCATCCGGGTGGCACTGCTGACCATCATGATTCCAATTCTTGGGGCACTGCTGCTCGCCGGCGCCGCGAAGCCCGCGCGCGCCAGCTGATTAGCCGGCGGGCATCTGCATTTTCCTGAATGCAGATGTTCCGGCAGGACAGCCAGAGCAGGAGCACCACCGGGACGGCCAGGCATACGCTGCCGACCGTGTCCACGAGCCAGTGGGCGGACAGATACGTGCGGCTGACCATCATGGCCAAGACGCCAAGACCAGCAAGCACCCCGGCCCAGGCGCGGCCCAGCAAAATTGCCACCACCACCAGGAAAGCGGCTGTACTCGCAACGTGGCCGGAAGGGAATGATCCCGTGTCGGTCAGGACAATGGTGTTGGCGGGCCGCTCGCGGAGGATGGCCGCCTTGAGGATCTGGGTAAGACCAAGGACAACTATCCCTGCTGCGGCGGCGAAAACTGCCGTCCGCGCGCGCCTTCGCAGCAGCAGGGCCACGACGAGCAACCCGTGCAGCACCAGGACGCCCCGGTAGCCGGCCAGGTTGAGGAAGCCATTGAGCCCGTCCCAGAACGGAGCGCGCAGGGCGGTGACCGCGCCGGCCCAGCCTTCGTCCAGGGACTGAAACGGGGGATGCTGGACGTCCGTGAGCAGCATCCCCGTCAGTACTGCGCCCAAGGTGAGCAGGGCCGTACTGGCCGCCAGCACGCGGCCCGCGGACAATCGCTGAGGGTCCAGCACTCGGGTCATCGTCTCATCCTAGCGAAGGGATCGTCCCGCCCGGGCAGTAAGGTGGTCGGATGCGAAGCATGCTGAGGAAGGCGCCGGGGCGCGTGGGAAGAGTGGACCGCCGAATTGTCCGTGCGGTGGCCGGCCTCCCCGGGGGAAATTACGACGAGTTCTTCCGGCGGCTTTCCGCGGCAGCGAATAACGGCAGGTTGTGGATAGGCATTGCCGCCGTGATGGCACTGTTTCCGGGGCGGACCCGTCGTGCTGCCGTCCACGGGGTGCTGGCGCAGGCCGTTGCCTCCGCAGTCACGAACCTCGGATTCAAGACGCTGCTGCCGAGGGCACGTCCGCTGCCGGAGCACCTTCCGGCCTTCAGGTTTGTCCACCCCCAACCCAAGAGCTCGTCCATGCCCTCGGGCCACTCGGCCTCTGCCGTCGCGTTCGCCCTTGGCGTCGGTATGGTCCGGCCGCCCCTCGGAGCCGCGCTCGCGCCGCTTGCCGCGGGCGTCGCCTACTCCCGTGTTCATACCGGCGCGCACTGGCCCTCTGATGTGTTTTTCGGCTCGGCGATCGGGGCCGGGGCTGCCCTGGCAGCCCGGAAATGGTGGCCTGTCCGGCCGCCCTTCCCGGCCATCCGCCGGAGTGCAGCGACAGTCGCCAAGCTTCCGGAGGGTACAGGTCTGGGTATCGCTGTGAATACGCTGGGCGGCTCCTACGCCGCGGAAACCGCGGCGGCCCTGCACAAAATATTCCCCAAGGCGCATATAAAGGAAGTTTCCCAGGACGAAGACCTGGCGGAGGAGATTGCGCGGGTCGTTGGCCAGCCCGGTGTTGTGGCCCTGGGCGTCTGGGGCGGTGACGGAACCGTTGGAACGGCCGCGGCTGCCGCCGTCGAGCATTCCCTGCCGCTGCTGGTCCTGCCGGGGGGAACCCTGAACCATTTCGCGCGCGACGCGGGCATTCCAACCCTCTCCGAGGCGGTGGAAGCCGCGACCCGGGGGGAAGCGGCCCGAGCGGACCTGGGCTTGGTGGCAGTGGAACGGGGGCTTCCCGGTAACCCCGAGCAGGTGCACGTGACGATGCTCAACACCGCGAGTATAGGCCTCTACCCGAACCTGGTTCGCCGGCGTGAGCTGTTGCAGCCGGCGCTTGGCAAACCCTTGGCCGGCATCGTCGCGATGTTCCGGACCTTCGCGGCCGGGACCCCCACCAGCCTGGTCGTCGACGGCGTACGGCACAAAGTCTGGATCCTGTACATCGGCCGCGGACGTTATTATCCCCGCGACCATGCCCCGCTGGTTCGTCCGGTCCTTGACGACGGCGTCTTCGACCTCAGGATGATCACAGCCGACGAATCGTTTGCCCGGTTGCGGCTGCTGTGGGCTGTTTTGACCGGGACGGTCGCCACCTCGCGAATTACGCACCTGTCCGAAGCCACCCGGATCCGGGTGGAACCGGTGGATTCGACAATGGTCCTAGCGGTCGACGGCGAGGTTATGCCGGCGGTCCGGACCGTCGAGTTCTCGGTGCGGCCGGGCGCCCTGACGTACTACTCCCCGCTGACTGAACGCTGACGCATTTACCGGCCCGCCCGGCATGGACCGGCGTAGTCTGTGAGTGAGTCCAGACCGGCCTGAAGGGATAAGCCATGCAGCCAGTGCAGCAGTCCTCCGTCCAATCCGCAGACGGCACCAGCATTGGCTTTGAGACCGCCGGGGCCGGCGAGCCGCTGTTTTTCGTCACCGGCGCCTCGAATGACCGGATGGCCGCGGCGCCTCTGGCGGCGGCGCTCAGGGAAAGTTTTACCTGCATCAGCTACGACCGGCGGGGCAGGGGCACCAGCGGGGATACCCGGCCCTACGACATCCGCCGTGAAGTGGAAGACCTTGAGGCGCTGTTGGGGCTCTACGGCGGCCGCGGCCACGTCTTTGGGTACTCATCCGGCGCCATCCTGGCCCTTCGGGCTGCCGTGGACGGCCTCGACTTCCAGACAATCGTGCTTTATGAGCCTCCGCTCTTTATGGCCGGCGGCACTCCGGCCTCCACCGTTGAACATGTCCGGCGGATCGAAGAGCTGGTGGCCGGGGGCAGGCCCGGTGACGCCGTCGAATATTTCCAGACCGTGGTCGTGGGGATCCCCCCAGCGGCTCTGCACGGCCAGCGCAATGCACCCTTTTGGCCGGGAATGGAGGCCATCGCCCAGACGCTGGCTTACGATCAGGCCATCTGCGGCGACCCGAACGTGAGCGTCGAGGCACTGTCCCGGGTCTCGATCCCCAGCTTTGTCCTGAGCGGCGACGCAACTTTCCCCGGACTGGCCGAGGCTGCGAAGGGCGTAGCCGCCATGATTCCCGGCGGCGTCTGGCGCAACATCGCCGGCCAAGGACATGATTTGTCGGCGGAAGCCCTGGCGCCGGTTTTCCGGGAGTTGCTGGGCCGCTGACCGGCGCCGGGTCGACTCAGGGTCATCCTCGCGGACTACCCTGGGTCGACCCGGAATCATCCCTGAGACCGGTGAAACCGGCGGTTGGCCTCGGTAGCGTGGTGGGTACACCAACCACTCCTACGCAAAGGACCGCTTCCATGATCGAAGCACGAGGCCTGACGAAGGTGTACGGCGATAAAACCGCCGTCGCCGGGGTCAACTTCACTATTGAAGCCGGCAGGGTCACCGGATTCCTGGGCCCTAACGGCGCCGGCAAGTCCACTACCATGCGCATGATCATGGGACTGGACCGTCCGACGTCGGGCACCGTCACCGTCAACGGCACCCCGTTGGCGCGCCACGCTGCACCGCTGCGCGACGTTGGGGCGCTGCTCGACGCCAAGGCAGTCCACACCAGCCGCTCCGCCTACAACCACCTCCTGGCCATGGCCGCCACGCACAGCATCCCCAAAAAGCGCGTCCACGACGTGATCGAAATGACGGGGCTGGCGGACGTTGCCAAGAAAAAGGTCGGCGGCTTCTCGCTTGGCATGGGACAGCGGCTCGGGATTGCCGCGGCACTTCTCGGCGACCCGCAGACCATCATCTTGGACGAGCCCGTCAACGGACTGGACCCGGAAGGCGTTGTCTGGGTCCGCAACCTCGTTAAGTACCTCGCGTCCGAGGGGCGCACGGTCTTCCTCTCCAGCCACCTGATGAGCGAAATGGCAGTTACCGCCGACCACCTGATTGTGATCGGCCGCGGCCGGATCATCGCCGACGCGCCGATCCAGGACATCATCACCGGCAAGGGCCAGGTCCGCACGCGTGTGCGCACGGACAGGCCGGACCAGCTGATGCAGCTGTTGGCCTCTGACGGCGTCTCCGTGGAACTGCAGGACAACGAACTCCTCGAGGTCTCAGGCCTGGACCCCCGCGGGATCGCGCGCGCTGCCCTCGACAGCCACGTCCTGATCTACGAACTCACCCCGCTTCGGGCCAGCCTCGAGGAGGCATACATGGAATTGACCAAGGATGAGGTCGAATACCACTCGCTGATCACCGCGGGCGCTGCGGCCCCCGTCCAGACCGGAGGCAACTAAGCCATGAGCTCAACAACCCTCGAACCCTCCCGCCGCGGCGCGCATGCAGGCGCCGGTGGCGTTGCGGCCGGCCAGGAGTCCAGCACCGGCCCGGGACCGAGCTTCTTCCGGGTCCTGAATTCCGAATTCATCAAATTCCGCACCCTCCTCTCCACCCTGATCCTGCTTGCTTCCACCGTCCTGGTGATGGTTGGCTTCGGTGCCCTGTCCGCGTGGGGAACGGGACAGTTCTCTGAGGCGGCCTCCCGGGACCCGCAAGCGGCAGCGGCATTTGCCGCGCAGGGCGGAGATCTCGCCGTCGGCGTCCCCACATCCGGCATCGCATTCGCCCAGCTGATCCTGGGCTCGCTGGGTGTGCTGCTGATGAGCTCCGAATTCACCACGGGCATGGCCCGCTCCACCTTCGCCGCCGTCCCCAAGCGGATTCCGGCCTATGCCGCGAAACTGCTTGTTGTTATGGTGACGGCGTTTGTGCTCACGGCGGCTTCCGTGTACCTGGCCGGCCTTGTGTCGCTGCCGATCCTGGGCAACTACAACCTTAAGTTGGACCTCGCCAGTTCGCAGTCGGTGAAGATGATGCTCGTCAACAGCGCCTACATCGCAGCCGTCGCCGCTATCGGCATGGCACTGGGCTCGCTGGTCCGCAACTCAGCCGGGGGCATTATGAGCCTGGTCGGGCTGTTCTTTGTGGCCCCGATCGCCTTCCAGCTGATCCCCGGCGATTTCTTCGTCGAAGCCCGCAAGTACCTCCCCGGCAACACGATCGACCCGATGATAGCGGTCCAGCACGTCCCGGACACGCTGGAAGCCTGGCAGGCTGCCCTGGTCCTGGGCGCCTGGGTCATCATCCCAGTTGTCCTGGCCGCCGTGGTACTGAAACGGCGGGACGTCTAACCTCCGCCGGCCCAGCGTCTAGGCTCAGAACATGATCGATGCAGTTCCTGTGAAGGACGCGCCAGCCGGCCCGGCTGACGCGTCCTTCGCTGAAATCACCGACCGCCGCCGGGGGCGGTTCCGGCGCTACCTGTTTGAGCATCCGCGGGTGATGGATACCGTCGTGGTGCTTTGCTACCTTGGACTCGTCATTCCAGCGGGCGTCGAGTCAGCGCACGACGGCGTGTGGCCGGTTGTGGGACTGCTTGCGGCGGGCGCAGGGGCGCTCTTCTTACGGCGAAGCCGGCCGGTGGCGGTTTTGGCCCTCGTGGCCGTGCTCGACCTGGGTGTGACCTTGCTGCATCCGTGGGGTTCGAACGTCTCCGCCGGACTGTGGTTTGCGCTCTACTCCGTGGCGGTGGCGCGCAGCCGGCGGTTTGCCCTGTTATCCCTGATGTCGGCTACTGTGCCGCTGGTTATCCCCTACGCCCTGCTGGCGGTTGGTCCGCTGGACGGCAGGTTGCCGGACACAGGTGTTAACACGCCGGAGAACTTCCAGCTGATCAGCAGCATCGCCGCCGGCGTCAGCATCACACTCTCCAGCGTCATTGCTACCGGGATCGGAATATCCGTCCGGCAGCGGCGCGAGCACGAACAGGAGATTGCCGCCTGGGCCGTTCGGGCCGCACGGCTCGGATCGGCCGCCGAACGCAACCGTATCGCCCGGGAAATGCACGACGTCGTGGCGCATGCGCTCACGGTCATGATCAGCCTTTCGGACGGCGCAGCGGTGGTCATCAAAAAAGACCCGGTGCGGGCGGCCGATGTCCTCGGGGAACTCTCCAGCACCGGGCGCACCGCCCTGGCGGACATGCGGCGCGTCCTCGGCGTGCTGCGTGACGAGTCGGCCACCGGGCAGGCTCCGCGCGAACCGCTCGTGACAGGTGACAACCTGGGCAAATTGCTGGCGGGATTCCGGACCGCCGGACTCCCGCTGCACTACACCCACACCGGTCCCGCGCTGCCCCTGGACACCGCGTTCCAGCTAACGGTCTACCGGATCGTGCAGGAATCGCTGACGAACGTGCTCCGCTACGGCCGATCGCTGGGCCGGGTGGACGTGGTGATTGCCCGCGACGGCTCCACCGTCACCATCGAAGTTGTGGACGATGGCAAGGGCAGCCTGGACGCCGGCGGGTCAGCTGCGGCCCGGGGGATCCTGAACTCCCCCGGGTCTGTGGGCACCGGCCAGGGGCTGGCCGGAATGCTGGAGCGGGCCAGATTCTATGCGGGCACCGTGGAGGCGGGACGAAGCGGAGAATACGGTTGGCGAGTGCGGGCCGTCCTGCACTTGAACGGCGACAACGGAAAGTAAGTGCACATGAGTCAAGGGGAACCGATGGGCGAGACCGCACCGATCCGCATCCTGCTGGTGGATGACCAGCCGCTCCTGCGGATGGGATTCCGGCTGATCCTGGAGGGCGAAGCCGATCTGGAAATTGCGGGCGAGGCGTCCGACGGAGCCGAAGCAATCCGTCAGGTCCGTGACCTTCAGCCCGACGTCGTGCTGATGGACGTGCGGATGCCGGTGTTGGACGGAATCGAGGCCACCCGGGCCATCACCGCGTCCGGAATCCACTCGAAGATCATCATCCTCACCACTTTCGACCTCGACGAATACGCTTTCGCCGGCCTCCAGGCCGGCGCTTCGGCCTTCCTGCTCAAAGACGTCGCTCCCGCTGAACTGATCAGCGCCGTCCGGGTGGTGGCAAGTGGAGACGCCGTGGTGGCGCCGCGCATCACCCGGCGGTTGCTGGAAACGTATGTCCGCAGCGGCGGTGCCGGCACGGGCGGCGGTGCTGCAGGCAGCGGGGTGGGCCCGGGCACACCCGGTCCGGGATCCCCGGCCGGGGCCCGTCCGGTCAAGGATCCGCTGCTGGAGGACCTAACCCCGCGCGAAAACGAGATGCTCGGGGCGATGGCCGAGGGACTCTCCAATGCCGAGATTGCGCACCGGTATTTCCTCTCCGAAGCCACCGTCAAAACACACGTGGGCCGGATCCTGACCAAACTGCACCTGCGCGACCGGGTCCAGGCCGTGGTGTACGCCTACGAGACCGGCCTGGTGGTGCCCAGCAACCCCGACTACTGAGCCCGCGGTGAGCGGCCGGCGGAGGCCTGTTTGCTTGAAGCAGTGGTTTCAGACACACGGGTGAATTGCCTAGGGGGCAACTTTCATTGCCTTCTAGGCCTTAGTGTTGGGATAGTGCCCCGCCTGCCCACCCGTCATTTGTGGGATTGCACAGGACAGGCGGTCCTGAGTCCGGTTTAGGGTGAAACGTCAATGTGGTCCGCCACACAAATAGTTACCTTCCACCGCGGACCCGCACAATTCCCGAAGGACGGCGCCTTATGCAGGCTGACCAGCAGCTCTCCAAGTCCCTGAAACCCAGGCACTTGTCCATGATTGCCATCGCCGGAGTGATCGGCGCAGGCCTGTTTGTCGGCTCCGGTGCGGCAATCCAGCAGGCGGGGCCCGGGATCCTGGTCGCCTACACCGCGGCAGGGCTCGTTGTTATTCTGGTCATGCGGATGTTGGGCGAGATGGCCGCTGCCAACCCGGAAACTGGTTCGTTCTCGACCTACGCGGACAAAGCCCTGGGTCGCTGGGCCGGGTTCAGCATCGGCTGGCTCTACGCCTGGTTCTGGATCATCGTCCTTGGCATTGAAGCCACGGCCGGCGCGGCCATCATGCACCGCTGGGTGCCGGGGATCGACCAGTGGGTCTGGGCGCTGCTGCTGATGGTGCTCCTGACCTTGACCAACCTGGGCTCGGTGAAGTCCTTTGGTGAATTCGAATTCTGGTTCGCCTCCATCAAGGTCGCGGCGATTGTGCTGTTTCTGATATTCGGCATCGCCGCCATCCTGGGCCTTATACCGGGCGTGCCGGCTCCCGGAGTGAGCAACCTGCTTGAAAACGGCGGCTTTATGCCCAACGGACCGGGTGCCGTGCTGGCAGGCATCCTTGTGGTTGTATTCTCCTTTTTCGGTGCTGAAATCGCCACGATCGCTGCCGGCGAATCCGAAAACCCTGTCGACGCCGTCAAAAAGGCCGTGAAATCGACCGTCTGGCGCATTCTCGTTTTCTACATCGGATCCATTGCGGTGGTGGTTACGCTGCTGCCCTGGAATTCCGCCTCCGTGGCCAAGAGCCCGTACGTTGCCGTCATCGAGCTCTTCGGAATCCCCGGCGCCGGCACCATTATGGACATCGTGGTGCTGACCTCTGTGCTTTCCTGCCTCAACTCCGGCCTGTACACCGCCAGCCGGATGCTGTTCTCCCTCTCCCGCCGCGGCGATGCCCCGCGGTCCTGGATGCGGATCTCCAGGCGCGGCGTACCCGCCGCGGCAGTCCTGGCCTCCACAGTGGTCGGCTTTGTCACAGTTGGCCTGAACTACGTCGCCCCGGATACTGTCTTCTTGTTCCTGGTCAACACCTCAGGTGCGATCGCCTTGTTTGTGTGGCTCGTGATCGCCGGCTCGCAGCTGATCCTGCGCCGCAGGATGGGCGCTGCGGCCAAGGACCTGCAGCTCAAGATGTGGCTCTTCCCCTATTTGACCTGGGTGGCAATCATCAGCATTGTTGCGTTGCTGATCGGCATGGTGGTCCTGGAGTCCACCCGCGAATCGCTTCTGCTTTCCCTGGCCCTTGCCGCGGTTGTTGTTGGTATCGGTGTGTGGCGCTACCGCAAAAACGGCGGGAAGCCTGCAGCTACCGCGGCCGACGAGGTCAAGATGGGAGCGTCTGAGGTACCCCTCGAGGACGCCGCTGCAGGGTCGCACCCCGCCTCGTAGCACCAAAAGCCCCTGCCTGGTGCTGGTCCGTGGGCTGGATGTGTCCCGCGGGCCAGCACCGCGGGACATGTCCCGCGGGCCAGCACCGCGGGACATGTCCAGCTCTGCCGCGCACGGGTGGACATGATGGACATATGTACACCGGGCCTCACCAAGGGAGGGCATGCCCACCGGCCGGGAACCGCCGCCCGGAACTTCCCGCAGAGCACGCTGAAACGGGACAATGTCTTCGGCGACACAGGCGAAATCTACCAACTGGCCACCATGATCGGGTCAGTGCCCGGCGGCTACGCGGCCGGCCTGGTCGTCGCCGTCTACCGGCAGCGCCAGGGCCACGGCGCTAGACTCGGAGCCATGCCTTCACAGCCCAACGCCGCAGCCCACATCCAGGACCTTGGTGCGTACGTCACCGCGTCGCCGTCGAGCTTCCATGCCGTCCACGAAGCCGCCCGCCGGCTGAACGGGGCAGGATTCACGGCCCTTGACGAGCGGGAGCCCTGGCAGATGCCCGCCGGCGCAGGGAAGTTCTACGTGATCCGCGACGGAGCCATCATCGCCTGGGTGGTGCCCGGGACAGCCCATCCCACCACGGCCTTTAACATTCTGGGCGCCCATACGGACTCCCCGTCGTTTAAGCTCAAGCCCAAACCCACGACGGGCAAGTTCGGTTGGCTGCAGGCCGGCGTCGAGGTCTACGGCGGTCCGCTGCTCAACTCCTGGCTGGACCGCGAATTGCAGCTCGCAGGGCGCCTCGTGCTGCGTGACGGCAGCCAGCACCTCACGGCCACCGGGCCGCTGCTGCGTTTCCCCCAATTGGCCATCCACCTGGACCGTGCCGTCAACGAGGGGCTGGCCCTGGACAAGCAGCAACACATGAACCCGGTGTACGGGCTCGGCGATCCGGCAGGGGAAGACCTGTTGGGCCTGCTCGCGGACCGGGTTGCCGGTGCCGACGTGGACGCTGCCCAGATCGGCGGCTACGACGTTGTCATTGCCGATACCCAGGCCCCGGCAGTGTTCGGCGCGAAAGACGAGTTCTTCGCGTCCGGCCGGCTGGATAACCTGTCCGCAACCCACGCCGGGCTCACGGCCCTGATCGCCCACGCCGCCGCGCCCCTCCCGGCCGGGTCGCCGATTGCCGTGCTGGCCGCGTTTGACCATGAAGAGATCGGCTCCGCCTCCCGCTCCGGTGCCAGCGGGCCCCTCCTTGAGGACATCCTGGTGCGCATTTCCGACGGTCTGGGGGCTTCTGCGAGCCAGCGGCGGCAGGCCTTCGCCGCGTCATTTTGCGTCTCCGCCGACGCCGGTCACGCCGTCCACCCCAATTATGCTGAACGGCACGATCCGGCCAACCGGCCGGCGCTGAACGGCGGCCCGCTGCTGAAGATCAACGCGAATCAGCGCTACGCAACGGACGCAACCGGCGCAGCTCTTTGGTCGCGGCTCTGCGCGGACGCCGGCATCCCGTACCAGGAGTTCGTCTCCAACAACGAGATGCCCTGCGGCTCCACCATCGGTCCGTTGACCGCCACCCGACTCGGTATCCGGACGGTCGACGTCGGTGTGCCACTGCTTTCGATGCACTCGGCCCGGGAGCTCTGCGGCGTGGACGATCCTTACCGGCTTGCGAGGGTGACGGAATTGTTCTTCCGCACCGCGGCGTAGTCGCTCAAGGTGTAACCCTGTAATCCTGCGGCCGTTAGGGCAGGCAGGAAGCGGCGGCCCCGTTGATTCGGTAGAGGTGGACCGCGTTGCCGTCCTTGAACGTGTCCCGTATGGTGCCGTTGCTGACGTGCACCGTGCGGTCCTCGTCCAGCACCGCGGCGGTGAAATCCGCGCCACGCAGGCACCCCAGAGTGAGTTCAGCATGCTGTGCCTGTGCCTGCGCCGAGCCCGCGAAGATGTAGAGGTCGCCGTCGAGTACTTTCACGGCCGTGTCGACGCCCGCAGTCCGGGTCAGGGCACCGTCCAGGAACGGCGCGTTGAGCACCGGTGCCAGGACGGTGATTTGTTGGTTGACGGAGGTCACCCAGGGCCTTATCTCGTCACCGCATGATTCCCGGAGGATGTGGAAGGATTGGCACGGGCCGCCGAAGCTGTGGTTGAAATAGACAATTCCCCGTGCGCCGTGGATCAGGCTGCTCCAGACGGCGGCCCTGATTTGCGGGCCGGTGATGGTGGGGGCTTTGGCCTCGCCCGCCGGATGCCCTAGTTCCACAAAGGCCCACACCGGTTTGCTGCCGGCCGGCCGGACCAGGGATCGGACCCGGTCAACTGTCCAGCCATAATTGGCGCCCAGCCGGCATTCCAGGTCCGTCAGGTTGCGTCCCCCGCCCAGCCTTCCGCCACCCTCCCCTTGGCCGCAGATGTTGGGGTCGGTGAACCAGTAGTTGTCGACCGAAACCACGTCCTGGAATTCATTGACGAAGACCGACGCTTCTTCATCGGTCTCCCAGAAGCTGACGCCCTTGCCGTAGTTGGCATACGTCATGGTTCCGTCGGCAATAGCTGCAGAGAGCTTCCGCTGCACAGAATAGCCACAGGGCACTCCCGCGGGGTTGCAGACCTCCCCCTGCCCGGGCCACTTTCCGGTCCATTTGGAGGACCCCGGCCCCGCCCACATGTCGGGTTCGTCGGCAAGGACCAGGCCCGAGCTCCATGGCGAGGGTTCGCTCGTCACAGCGTGGACACCGCCGGGCTGCAGCAGGGCGGTGTCGGAGTTCGCAGTCAAGTTCACGTAGGTGTTCAGCCCGACGCTTTTGTCCATTTCTATGTCGCCCGGCTCCAGGACGCTTTCCAGCCAGACACCAAGCGGGAAGTAGTCCGGGGTGGCAGGCAGTGGGTTCTCGAATCCGCCGTAGAAACCAGCCCCGCCATCGACTGCACGGAGGCCCTTGGCCGCAGCATCATCCGCGGGTGTCGTGGCGTTCGCCGCCAGAGATTCCCCGGGTGGCGCTCCACTGCCGCTGAAGAGCAGCGCGATCGCCAGACAAAAGGCGGCGGTCAAGACCGCGTGGGAGCGTTCTGGGCTAATTTTCACGGGCTATACCCCTCGGATGAGTTGGGCCAGGATTGCGGCGCTGCGGGTGCTGTCAAACCGCTCCGCCACGCGCTGCCGACCTGCAGCGCCCAGGCGGCTGGCCAGATCCGGGGAGTTCAGCACAAGGGCGACGGCGGCCGCGAGCCGGACGGCATCGTTGGCGGCGACCAGAAGGCCGCTCTGCTGGTCCTGCACCAACTCCGGGACGCCCCCAGCGCCGGTAACGACCACGGGGACGGACAATGACATAGCCTCCATGATTGCTACCCCCAGCGGCTCGGCATGGCTCGCGAGGGCAAAAACGTGTGCCTCCTCAAGTCCGGATCGGATGACTTCTTCGGATACGGCCCCGAGGAGCGTGATCCTGCCAGCCAAGTCCAACTCGGTGATGAACCGCTCAAGCTCAAGCCGGTATCCGGTTCCGCCAACTTCGTCCTCGCCGGCAACCACGAGCCGTGCGTCTATTCCCGCGTCCGCCAGCAATCGGACCGCGGCGACGAGGTCTTTGTGGCCTTTGCTGGGGTTGAGCCGCCCGCAACTGAATATCCTGGCGGGTCCCGCGCCCGTCCAGGGTTCATAAGGGGTCCGCCTGATGAAATTTGTGGTGTCGACCCCCATGGGCGCGATTTCAACCCTGCCTGGAAGCGCCGCGCCGAGCTGCTGGCCAATGTCCCGGAGTAGCCCCTTGGTGATGACCACGGCGAAAGCGGCATTTTGCCACTTGTCGGCTTGATTGGGCCCGTAATCGGCCAGCGGACCGTGAAGCGTCAGGCTGTAGGGGAGGCCTGAGAGGCGGTGGGCAAAGAGTGCTATCTGTGCGGCGTCCGCGCAGGAGTGGACGTGGATATGCGTCCAGGCCCTGCTCCGGGAAACCCGGACCAGATCGGCAGCGGCAAGGACAAGCGCGGCCAGGTAGAGTGCGCCCATGACCTGCCGGCGCAGTCCGACCGCCGGTGCACGCCCAGCTCGGTATTCCCTGACCGACCACCGGAGGGCGGGCGCCCGGCCGGACATCAGTCCTCTTAGCAGGGTTGCTGAGGCAAGGACGAGGGTTGCCGGTGAGGGTGGCACGAGGTAGTACGTCTCATTTTCCGCGCCCCCGGCCCAGCCATGGCTCACCCTCCCCCCTTTGGGGCGGCGGGTGGAGATCAGTTCCGGCTCCATTCCCAAGGTCCGCAGTGCGGCCACTTCACGCCAGAAGAAACTGTGGGTCTGCCCCGGAAACTCAGGGACCAGATATCCGAATGCCATGGGAACCCCTTCAAACTTTGAAGGTCTTCGTGGGGAAGGTCCGGCAGGGCGGGCCTGTGCGCCATCCTACTAAATTACTGCCTCCGGCACAGCCGGAATCGGTAAAGACGTTTTCGGAAAAGTACTGTTTCCGGCGCGGCCCAAGGGCTAGTGTCAGAAAAGACGGGCACTGGCGTTGTAGTGACCCGGCGGTCCTCTAGGTAGGTTGGGGAAGTGAATGGCCGGTACTGTCCGAATTCCGGAGCGAAGATCCGGCGCGTCACCACGCCAATCCTCCGCGCTGGCCGACTTCGAGATATCCCCGGCGCCAAAGGGCCACCCGCCGCTGCTCCTCCGAATGGTCGCGTTTGGCGTGTTTTTCTTTCCCTCAAGCATGGTCTTGGGCGGGCTGGGGGCGGCCGGGACCGTGCCGCTGTTGCTATCGGCCGGGCTCTTTGTGCTGTGGGTGGTCTCTTTCCTGCTCGGCCTGCATGACCCCGTGGGCTTCCGGCATCCGGGACGGCTTGCCCTGGGCGCGCTGATCCTGGCGTCGTGCCTGTCCTATATCGGGCTCGTATCCGGCTGGACCGGGGGCAGCACCCCTGTTGTTCGGGCTTCGGCGGACAGATGGCTGATCCTGTTGGCAGCCAGCGCAGGGATCGTCCTGGTCACCACCGAACAGATCCGAACCGTCACCCACGCATTGGTGCTGGTCAGGGCCCTGCTCGCGGGCGGCGTCTTCTGTTGCCTGGTGGCCGTGGTCCAGTTCTACTTCCGGGTGAACCCGATGGAATGGATCCAGGCCGCCATGCCCGGCTTTACCTACAATGGCGGTGATACGCCGTTCCAAGCGCGAGGCGCCCTGATGCGGGTGTCCGGCAGTACTTTTCACTCCATTGAGCTCGCCGTGGTCACGGCGATGCTGCTGCCGCTGTCGATCTGGCGCGGGCTCTACGATCCCGTCGGCCGCAAATGGATCCATTGGGGAGTCACTGCGCTCCTGGTCTTTGCTGTGGCGTCCACGGTGTCGCGCTCAGGAGTCCTTGGCCTGACGGTGGGCATGTTGACGTTCCTGCCGTTCCTGCCGAGGGGGGCCCGGCGCTGGCTGAGCCTGATTCTGCCGGTGGTGCTCGCGGGACTCTTCCTGACCGTTCCTGGTCTGGTCAGTACGATCAGCGAGAGCGTCAGCGTCGGTGAGTCCGACCCCTCGATCAGCAACAGGACCAATAACTATCCCCTGGTGGCCGCCATGTTCGAGGAGCGTCCCATCTTCGGGACGGGACCCGGAAACTACGTGCCGCAAAACGCTGTATTCATTCTCGACAATCAATACCTGAATACCGCGGTAACCCTCGGATTGGTGGGACTGCTCGCAGTGGTCCTCTACCTGTTGCTCCCGGGTCTGGCCGCTGTGCAGGCAGCCCGGGTTGCCCGGACCCAGTCGCTGAAATGCCTGGCCGGTGCCATCGCGGCGGCGGGACTCGTCGCGGGTGTCTGCTCTTTGGGGTTCGACTCCCTCTCATTTCCGGTCTTTGCGCTTGTCTACCCGCTGTTCGTTGGCCTCGGCGGAGCCGTCTGGATCCTCGTCAAGCGCGAGACAAAGGTTCTGGCGGTCGTTGACGTCGCGGCGCCACCGGATAGTTTGCCCAAGAACGGCCCAACTGCGCGAAATGGAGACAACTAATGGATCCCCTGGCTGTGCTCAAAACGTTGTGGCACCATAAGTTCTTCGTCCTTCCTGTTGTGCTGCTTACGCTCCTGGCCGCGGGATATGTTTACCAGTTCGGTCCGAGGTCGTATGAGGCGAGCATGAGCTACGCGGTGGTGAATCCGATCGTCCCGACGAGCGAAGACATCCAAAAGAAACCGGAACTTGGACTCGTGAATAAGGACAATCCCTACCTGCGGTCAGCAGACCCTGCCCTGGTCATCGATGTGCTGATCACCAGGCTCAACTCTCTGGCCGTGGGGGACAAGCTGCAATCGGCAGGGCTCGGCAATGAATACGCCGTGAGCCGCGGCCTCGGGGGCAACGGGTTTGTGGTGGACATCAGGGGCGTTGGCGACTCAGCACAGCAGGCCGTCGCGACCACCGAAGCCCTGGGCCAGCTACTGGAATCCAATCTCCTGGAAATGCAGAGCATCAATGGGGCGGACAAGACGTATTACTTCGCCCCGCTGATGGTCTCGAAGCCGGACCGTGCCACCGAGCTGTACTCAAACCGCCTGCGGGCAGCGATCATCGTTTTTCTGGTGGGCGCGATTCTGGTCTTCGGCGCGGTGTCCCTCGCCCGAGTGGTGGAGGTGGCGGGAAGAAAGCGGGCCGCCCGCAAGGCAGCGTCCCCAGCCGCCGGGGACGGGCCAGCCGGGCCGCCACCAGCGGACGGCCTCCGCATCCCTGATCCATCCGCTGGCATTCACAAGGCCTCAAGGGGCCCGGAGAGCACACGAGTACCAGGGCAGGGCCGCGGCCAGGCACCCGCCACCCGCGGCCAGGCGCCCGCCACCCGCGGCCAGGCGCCCGCCACTCGCGGCGGCAGGAGACGTTCAGCCGGCAGCCCGGAAGGGAGCACTGAACCGTACGCGACGTCAACGTCCGCGAGCCAGAGTAGCGTGGGCGGGCCCCACAGCGCTCCTTAGCGGCGGCCGGCGAGGGCCCCGGCAGGACCAGTGCGGCCGGCTTATGTGGCGTTCAGGTCTCCCCTGCACGCCGATTCAAGACTGTCCGCCACCATCGCCTGGGTGTGGTCCCAGCCCTGCCGGACCCCGGGCGCAGCTTTCCACTCCGGACCTGCGACCAGCAAAGAGAGTGCGCCGGCCAGGGCCGCCGGGGTTGGCCGGGCCCAGACGGCACCGGCGCCGGGAAGATCGGCTTGTGCCATGGCGGAGTCATTCAGGACGGGCCTGCAGCCTGCAGCCAGGAGTTCTTCGGCAGCCAAGGAGATATTCGTAAACGACATCACCAGACCGGCTTTGGTGCGGTTGTAGAGTTCATTCAGTTCAACTGGCGGAAGATTCCCATGACTCGTGACAGGAATACGCCAGTTCGCCACGCGGTCGCCATAGACATGGATCTCCACCTCCGGGTGCATATGGTGGAAGAGTTCCAGCGCCAACTTGCCGAGAGCGTATCCCCTGCGGTCGGTGTTCCGCTTGGCGTAAAAAACCACGCCGCTTCGCGGCCGGCCGCGGGCATCCTCCAGGATCCGGTACACCCCGGTATCGCAGCCAAACGGGACCGTCAACGCCGGCACGATGCCTGATTCGTGCTGAAGCTGCGCTGCTACCATGTCGCCGAGCGCAATCAACTCGAGGCCCAGGTGGTATGACATTTCTGCGAGGGTGTACAGCGAACCGCGAGGATAAAAATAGGGTTCGTAGTCCTGTACAAGGTAGAAGAGGCGAATCGGGCCCCGCACCCGGGACGCCACCACATGAGCCGTCTGCCAGGAACTGGCCACAACCGCGTCGACCCCGTCGATGCTGGGTGTAGCTGACCTGATGGCTGCTTTCATCCCGGGCCAGCACCGCCGAATAACTTCCTCATGGCGAGCGACGTCGTCGGCGTTAACGTCGTAAAGGAACAGGGTGCAGCTGTGTCCGCGGCGCTCCAATCCTTCAACCATGCGGAACAGGGTTGTGTGCCCGCCGGATCCGGCCCCGGGCGGTGTGCAGACCCAGCCGATTTCAAGGGCGCCGTCCCGGACGGGATAGTGGGAAGGAACCCGGCGGGTTTCCGGATCCGTAATGTCCTCTGTCCGGAGGGGGAAATCCAGCTCGGCCCACCCCAGCCGGTCGCCGGCCTTCTGGGCGATCTTCCGTGTTCCGCGGCGAAAAACTTCGCCGGGGCCGTCCCGCTTCAGCCTGGTGGCCAGCTGGGCCAGCCGCCCTCTGGGCCGCATCATCAGCCCTGCTCCCGTTCGCCGGCCAGTGTCCCCCGGACGTTTGCAACGGCTTGGCGGCGGTGGTGGAGCCTGGTTCCCGACTTGGCCGAAATCATGATGGCAAGATCGTCGGAGCTGACCGCTGCCAGCAATTCAGCCAGTCCGGCAGGATTCAAGGGGCGCTCTTCCGAGTAGACGACGCTTTTCATCCGCGAGGTCGTTGACTCCGCACCTCCGAGCACCTCGTCCACATACACTCCGTAGAGGATCATTTCGGAGAAGCGGAGTTGACTGCCGATTGCAGTGGTCCAGTTCAGACCCGTGTTTTCTTCCACTGCGGACAACAGGTCCCGGACGATTGCGGGGTTCCAGAGGCACGGCCAGCTGATGTAATCCGGAAGGTTTTCGGCCGGCGGCGGTGCCAGTCCCAAGAGTGACCGGGAAGTTTCGTGCCAGGTGCGGTGCAGGGGCAGCCCGGCGTGGACCGCCCCGGGGTTGCGGTACATTGCAGGCCTCCCGTTCACCATAAAGGACTCCAGGGACGTCCTGCGGATGAGCACCATGTCGGAATCCACCAGTAGCACTCCCCGGGTGGTGAAGGAGGCGGCAGCGGACAATTTGACCAGTTGCTGGGCGATCCAGCCGCGCACTGGTGGCCAGGGGCGCAGGGCGTTCACCCAGGCGTTGGCGCCCGGTATCTTGACCAGGCGGCGCGGCAGGAACTCACCGACATCGTGGACAAACGTCCGGCCCCCTTCCATGCTGCTGAAGTGTTTCCGGTCCCCGCACGGGACAACGATGTGGTGTTCGACGTCGTCGGTCAACTCCATCACGGACCGGTTCAGGTCAGCGCACAACTCCGCGTCGGGTCCGTAGCTCGGGGTCAGGACGGTCAGCTCGGCTCTGGCGGCATCCTCAACAGTCATCAGTACACTCCAGTCCTGTGCCAGCGCCGCCATTGGAGCTCGGATCTCAATCGCGCCGCCATGCGCCGGGCCAGTGCGGCAGCGGTGAATCGCGCGGACCGGGAAGTCTGGCCCGGGCGCAGCGCCAGACGAGTCCATGCGGTGGTGCCAACCACTCCGGGGGCCAGTTCCCGGGCGAGCTCACGGCTGGACCGGAACAGATCTGTCTGTCCGGCGCCTCGGTCGAGTTCGCGTCGAGCGGTCTTCAGGGCTTCCTCGACCAGCGCCCGGGTGGCGCACCGCCGCAGCTCGCCGGCTTCGGCGATCGAGCCGGCAGGGCCGGCAAAAAGTACGTCGAAAGCTTCCCGTCGCTCCTGCAGATCCACGAAGACGTTGACCTCGCGGGCGGAGAGGCTTTCGCTGTGCTCGCGATGCCAGGCCTGATCGGCCCCGTGGATGTAGGCGACGTCAGCGAAGGCGGAGAGGCGGAACCAGAGCTCCATGTCATGGGTGTGCCGGAGCTGTGCCTGGTAGCCGATTTCTTCCAGTACCGACCTGCGCATCAGGACCTCGGGCGAGGTGATGACGTTGATGCCGCTGCGGCAGCGGTCAGTCAGCCACTCCCGGCCCGGCCAGATGGTCCAGGCGGATGCGAGTAGCCGGGGCGGCGGGAGTACATTGGCGGAGAAGTGGATGGGGTGTCCGTAGACCAGCCCTACCGAGGGGTAAGCGCGGGCCACCCGAGTGGAACGGCCAAGTGAGCCAGGGGTCAGCATGTCGTCAGCATCGAGCCGCACGAGGAACTCGCCTCGTGCGGCTTTGGCACCATGGTTGAATGTTTCGACGACGCCACGGTTGGTGTTGTGGGTCAACACCCGGACGTTGCCATGTTCGGCGGACAGCAGTTCCGCCACGTCCCGGCTGTCATCCGTCGAAGCGTCATCGACGATGATCACGTCAACGGTGACGTCGTCCTGGCTGACGGCGCTGAGCACCGCGGCACGAAGGAATCGGCCGTAGTTGTAGCAGGAAATGACCACTGTGACAGTAGCCGGGCCGTCGGCCCCCGGCGAGGGGCGGGTTCTGATCTTCTTGCTGATCGTTGCCGTCACAGTGGTCCCGCAGCCGTCGTCGTCTCCGGTGCGGGCGCCGGAGACGGGGCCGCGCCGGCGTCGGCCGGCATCCAGCCCCTGAGGTCGCGGATCTGCTGCCGAAACCAGCGGCCCAGCAGAAGTGAGTAGACGGCCGTGCCGGTCAACCCCCCGGCGAGTAGTCCCGTGAGTGGTGTGGGGGCCCAGCCGAGGGCTGCCATAGCGGCACCACCCGCCGGAACAGCAGCCGCCAGGGGTGGCCACAGGCGGGCGGCCACGGCCCGGAGATCGGCCCCGCTGCGGCGAAGGGCCACGGCATAGGCGGGACACACCACGACGGCGGCCGTCGCCAGGTGCGCGATCGCCACGCCGGGGGTTCCTCCGGCCTGAATGCCGAACAGGACAGCAGGGATAAGGGCAGCGATCCAAAGGATTTGCACAACGAGCACCGGTCTTGAGGCGCCTCTGGCCAGTAGATACGACGCGGCCAGGTCGAACAGGGTGCGCAGGGCTCCGAAGAGCCCGAGCCAGGCAAGGATAGGGACAGCGGACAGCCAGACGGTCCCGTAGACCAGTTCAATGACCGGTTGCGCCAGTACCGCCAGCATAAGCCCGGCCAGCAGGGACACTGCCCAGGTTGGACCCAGGACCGCCGCGAAACTCTTGTCGGTATTCCCTCGGGCCAATCTGGCAAACGCAGGTATGGAGATGGAGCGCACAACTTGGCCCAGCGCACTCATCGGCCAGTTGGAGACGTTGAATGCCAGGAAGTAGAAACCAAGTGCCACGGGGCCGGCAAGACGGGAGATTGCTACGTTGTCGACGTTCAAAAGCACCCAGGAGAGCATGTTGGCACCGGCAACGGGGAGCCCAAACGCCAGCACTTCCGGTGCCACGGACCGGTCGAATCCGAACCGGACCTTTTCTCCGGCGAGGATGAACTGCAAAACCAAGGCGACACTTTGGGAGACAAGCCGCCCGACAGCAAGACCCATTACGCCCCAGCCGGCCAGAATCAGGATGATCGTTAAAGCGGTGCCGACAACGAAGTCCGAGACCGCAATTCCGAACAATTCTTTCTGCGCGAACCGGCGTTGCAGTGCCGCGTAGGGCACCACTCCGGCCCCTGCCAGCAACAACGAGACCGCCATGACCGAGATCACCGGACCGGAGTCCGGGCTGCCAAGCAATTCGGCTACACCCTGGCCCGAAAGAGCCATGGTCACGGCCAGCAATGCTCCCGAAGCAATTCCGAGGCTGGCTACCGTTGGCGCTTTCCGTGCGGGCTCCGCCGAGCGGATCAGATCCGCGCTCATGCCTAAATCGGCGAGGGTCATAAGGATGGCCTGTACGGTTAATGCGATGGCAAACGCGCCGAACTGTTCAGGTGCCAGCAACCGAGCCAACACGATTCCAACGGCAAAACTGCCCAGCCGCAGCACGAGGCTGTTGATGCTGCTCCACGCGAGCCCGCGGCCGATTTGCGGCCCAAGTCCGGGCTGGGCGGCCCTCATGCCGGTGACTTGCGGGGGCTGAGTGGCGGTTTGGGCTGCCTGAAATTCATCACGGCACGGAATTTCGCCACCCCATAGCCGGTCCGGACCACGGAGCTGTTGAGCCGGGCCCCCGGCGGTGCCAGCAGCAGGCGACGGTAGGTGGCTTCAAGCTTCCGTGCCGCTTGATCGAGGCCGAATCTTTGTTCAACCAGTTCGCGACCGAAGGCTCCGAGCTCCGAACGCAACTGCTCGTTGTCCAAGAGGAGGGCGAGAATCTGCGTCAAGTCCGCCCCGCCGCCACCGCCGTGGCCGAACCATCCGTCCTGCAGGAACCGGGGTGCCGTCTCCGGGCTGGCGAGTTTCCAGAAACCCCTTGTCCCCTGCACGATAAGGGGTTTGGCATACGCCATTCCGCGCAACGCTGAGCTTCCCATCCCAAGAACCACATCCGCCGCGTCGTAGAGCGGCCGGGGGTCGCCGACGTTGCCCAAAACCCGAACCACTTCCCGGCCGCGCCGGCGGTTGACCGCCCGGGCCGCCGCAGCTACGTCAGCCAGGCCTTCGCCGTCGCCGGCGATCAGCAAGGTCACCGGCCGGCTTTCGGACAAATTGTCCATAACCCGGATGGCCGCCTCAACGCCCTGCAATTTTTCCAGGTCCGTTGTCAGCCGGCCAACTACGCTGACGACCAGCTGATCCGGCGGGATATGGAGCTGGCGCCGGGCATTAGGGACGACGGACGGCTTGTTCTGGGCAGTGTCGACCGGAGGCTCCATGACCTGAACGTGGGAGCGCCGGAGATTCTGCTGGACGGCGAGGGCATGCGTGCCGACAATCAGGGGAAAATGCCGCGGCAGGAAGTCCGGGACGTCCATCGAGAGCACTGTCATAACTGCCGGGGTTCCGAGGCGCAGGCCGGGCCCGAACGCTGTATCGATACTGGGTGCCCACTCATAGGGGTGGACAACGTCAATACCCCGCGACCGCACTGTGGTTGTCAGTTTTCGGATGGTCGCGGGATCCACGGCGAATCTGCGCCGCGGCGCTTCGACGTACTCGAGGTTCAGCATCCTCACCTTCTCGACCAGTACGCCGGAGGTGGCGAAGACCGTCACGTTATGTCCCAGATCGCGCACTGCGCCCGCAAGCTCAAGTGCGTTGATCTGGCTGCCTCCCATGGCCAGCTCATGGGGGTAGACAAGAATACGCATGGCGGGGGTGAGGTCCTGCTCGCTGCGGCACACTTCAGGCATGCGGTCCCCGTCTGTCAAAAATGCGGCCGTTCGCTGGCACTCGCACTACAGCCCCACCGGAATTGCCCGCGGCAAATTCGGGGCTACAGCTAGCCACCTAGCTACCCTGTCGTGGAGGGATCGTCCCGATGGTGATACTCACAGCCAATATATCCGTCGCCCTGCCGGGGGACTAGGCCGTGCGGATAGTCGAGTAGGGCATCGCCCGAAGTCGAGTAGTCTCGACGTCCTGTACTCGTTTTTCTACCCTGCAGGACCAGTCTCCGGGCCGCCACCCTCAGGCCAGGCTGATCACGAGGTTGATGGTCGTGGCCAGGATGACGGTGCCAAAGACGTAGGAAAGCAGGCTGTGCTTGAGCGCTTCGGTCCGGATGCGGTGGTTCTTCAGGGCAGTGTCCGAGACCTGGTAAGTCATTCCCAGGCTTGTGGCGAGGTACGCGAAGTCGGTGTATTGCGGGTTGCGTTCCTGATTGAAGTCGATACCGCCAACGGCCGCCCCGGCCTTCCCGTCCGGGTGGTAATACAGCTCGGCGTACCGCAGCGTGAACAGCGTCTGCACCAAGAGCCAGGAGAGGGCCACCGACGCCAGCGCCAGAAGCCCGCCGGCGAAGCGGGATCCGCCGCCGCTGGTATGGGAATCAACGACGACGGCGGCCACCGCCCCGAGGCTGGCGACGTTAGCGGCCAGGATCAGCAGGTCAGTGGTGCTCCGGGCCGGATCCTCCGCGGTCGCGTGCGCGCGCGTTTCGTCCGGGTCGAAACGGCCGATCACCAGCCAGACCCACACAACATAGGTTAGTGAGGCGCTGCCCCAGCCGACCGCCGGGGCCTCCACCCAGTACCCGGACAGTCCGGTCGCCGTGGCCCCGAGTACTCCGGCGAGCAGCATCACCGCCAGCCGCAGCCGGCCGCGCCGGACCGGACGGGAGTGGCCGCGGATAAGGGAACCGGTGTTCATTCCCCGATCATGGCACAGGGTTGTCCACATAGCTTCCGGACCGATCTCCGGGCCTTGCCGGTTGGGCCTACGTTGGACAGGGATGGAATCGCGGAATCCGGTCCCGATGCACTAAGCTATTGAAGTCTGTGCTGCGCCCTGCCCCCGTCCCCGGGGGTGTTGCACGCACACGGCACCGCAAATGAACCTCCTGTTACGGAAATGCCGTAACCGCTTAGCCCAAAGGAGGTGGGTTCACATATGCGTCCTTACGAATTGATGGTAATCATCGACCCCGAGGTCGAAGAGCGTACCGTTGAGCCAACGCTTCAGAAGTTCCTGAACGTCATCACGACCGATGGTGGAACCATCGAAAAGGTTGACATCTGGGGCCGTCGTCGCCTGGCTTATGAAATCCAGAAGAAGTCTGAAGGTATCTACGCCGTGGTGAACTTCACCGCTGAGCCGGGTACCGCCAAGGAACTTGATCGCCAGCTGAGCCTCAACGAGACCATCATGCGCACCAAGATCACCCGCCCCGAAGTGCAGAAGGTTGTTGCTGAGTAATTTCAGCGTCCACTTTTCACTCTTCATCCCGCAGGAACGAACAAGGAGGCAGTAGATGGCAGGCGAAACCACTATTACGGTCATCGGTAATCTCACCAGTGACCCCGAGCTGAGGTTCACACCGTCAGGTTCGGCCGTAGCGAATTTCACCATCGCTTCTACTCCCCGCACCTTCGACCGCCAGTCCAATGAGTGGAAGGACGGGGAAACCCTGTTCCTGCGCGCATCGGTATGGCGTGAAGCAGCCGAAAATGTCGCCGAATCCCTGACCAAGGGGATGCGCGTCATCGTTTCCGGTCGTCTGAAGAGCCGTTCCTACGAAACCAAAGAAGGCGAGAAGCGCACCGTTATCGAGCTTGAGGTCGATGAAATCGGCCCCAGCCTGCGCTACGCCAACGCCAAGGTCAACCGTACCCAGCGCTCCGGCGGTGGTGGTGCCGGCAACGGTGCCCAGGGTGGTTTTGGCGCCGGCAACAGCGGCGGCGGCTTCGGTGGCGGCTCTGGTGGAAACCAGGGCGGCGGCAACGCAGGCGGAACCTGGGGCGGCAACCAGCCCGCACAGCAGGATGACCCCTGGGCTACGCCCGGGGTCAGCAATGCAGGCGGCGGCTGGGGCAACGGCCCGGACTCCGAACCTCCCTTCTAAACAACATCTAAGGTTCGAGGACGGACACTGCCGGGATGCCGCAAGGCGAACCGGTGCTGTTCAACGTCGGATCACCACCATCCCGTGGATCAATATCCACGGGCTCCATCGAATAGGAGCTCCACGATGGCTAAGGCTGAACTCCGTAAGCCCAAACCAAAGTCCAACCCCTTGAAGGCCGCTGACATCACTGTCATCGACTACAAGGACGTAGCATTGCTGCGCAAGTTCATCTCCGACCGCGGAAAGATCCGCGCCCGTCGCGTCACCGGCGTCACGGTGCAGGAACAGCGCAAGATCGCCCAGGCAATCAAGAACGCCCGCGAAGTTGCTCTGCTGCCTTACTCCGGCGCTGGCCGCGGCTAAGGAAGGGATTAACTAACATGGCAAAGCTCATTCTGACCCACGAAGTAACCGGTCTCGGTGCTGCAGGCGATGTTGTCGAGGTCAAGGACGGTTACGCACGTAACTACCTGCTGCCCCGCAACTTCGCTCTGACCTGGTCCAAGGGCGGCGAGAAGCAGGTTGAGTCAATCAAGACTGCCCGCGCCGCCCGCGAGCACGCTTCCCTGGAAGACGCTCAGAAGCAGGCCGCAGCACTCTCCGCCAAGCCGGTCAAGCTCGTTGTCAAGGCTGGCGAGACCGGACGACTGTTCGGCACCGTCAAGCAAGGCGACGTGGCCGACGCTGTTGAGGCCGCTGGCCTTGGCCGCATCGACAAGCGCAAGGTTGAACTGCCGACCCACATCAAGTCGGTCGGTTCCTACCAGGCCAACGTCCGTCTGCACAACGACGTTGCCGCTGTGATCGACCTCGACGTAGTCGCAGGCAAGTAGCCCTCAACGGCTCTGCACTCCCGAACTACTGGAAGGCCTCCGCCTTCGGATTCCTTGTCGGAACCGGATGCGGGGGCCTTCTGCGTTAAGATTCAGTCCCGGTGCAATACGGTCGTGACGTAACGGTAACCGTCCCGAACCAGCCCGGTCAGCACTGCCTCGTCAACGTCTCGAGCATAGTGATGTAGAGACAGCCAGCCCCGGTTTTGTGCTTCCCCAGCTGGGCCCGCAGGCTGGCCGGCTCCGGCCCGCAGCTCGGCCCTAAAGCGACAGGCTGGCCTTTCGCGGCGAGAAGCCTACTGCGGGTGCGTACCCTGCGCGGCCGGTCTCGTATTTGTAGTGGTACCGTCCGAAGCCCAAAATCGCGGGACCCCACATCTGGGCAGCCTGACCTGTCGCTTCAGCCATCGCCGAGAGCAAGCGGAGCCCTTCCCGGCGCCTGACAGGATGCTCGATGGCGGCCAGGAACTCCTCGACGGACGCGCCGGTGGCTGTGGTTATGTTTGCGGGCTTATTCGCGGCCATGCGTGCAGTCTCGCAGGGCCCGTCCGCGTTTGTCAGCTACCGGATCAGGATCTTCAGCGGCAGCCAAGAGTTCCCTTTTGCCGGGCACCCGACGCTCGGCTCGGCGCACGCCTGGCTCGCGGCTGGCGGTGAACCCCGGTAGGACGGGACGGTGGTCCAGGAGTGGGGGGCCGGACTGGTCAGGGTGAAGCGCGAGGGCGGGAGGCTGGCTTTTGCGGTGCCGCCGCTGACCCGATCGGGTCCGGTGGCCGAGGTGGTCCTCAGCCGTATTGCCGCCGGGCTGAGGCTGGAGCGGGAGGCGCTGCTTGACGCATCCTGGCTGGTCAATGGCCCTGAGTGGATCGGTGTGCTGCTGGATTCGGCGGATCTGGTGCTCGGCCTCAGGCCTGACTACTTGGCCCTGGCGGGACTGAAAGTCGGTGTGATCGGTCCCCACCCGGCCGGCTCCGAGGTTGGCTTTGAGGTGCGGACCTTTATCCCGGGGGACGCCTTGCCGGAAGACCCGGTCACCGGCAGCTTCAACGCAGGTGCCGCCCGGTGGCTGATCGGCAGCGGCCGGGCCTCGGTGTCCTACCTGGTGGCGCAGGGGACGGTGCTGGGCCGGGCCGGGCGGGTCCACATTGACGCGGTGGGGGACGACATCTGGATTGGCGGGAACACGGTGAGCTGCATTGAGGGGATGGTCCTGCTCTGAGGGGGCCGACCGGATGGCCAGGAGCGGCGGGGAATAAACGAGCAGGCACACGGCTTGACTAAGTAGATGCAAACGCATGAATTGGCGTTTGGTCCGGATAACAACTTGAGGAGCATTCGCGTGGAATCCCGCCGCATTACAGTTCTCTCTGCCGGACTCGGCGTCCCGTCGTCGAGCCGCCTGCTCGCGGACCAGCTGGCCGCCGCCGTCGAGCGCCAGCTCGCCGCCGCAGGATACGCAGTCGATATCGAGGTGCTGGAACTCAGGGACCTCGCCGTGGACATTGCCAACAATTTTGTGACCGGCTACGCCGCGCCAAAGCTGGCCGAAGTGATTGCCGGCGTCCGGGCCTCGGAGGGTATCATCGCCGTCAGCCCGGTCTTCAGCGCCTCCTACAGCGGCCTCTTTAAGTCCTTCATAGACGTCCTCGATCCCACGTCGCTTGAGGGCAAGGCCGTTCTGCTGGGCGCGACTGCCGGAACCGACCGGCACCAGATGGTGCTGGACTTTGCCATGCGGCCCCTGTTCACCTACCTCCGTACCCGGATCGCCGGCACGGCTGTCTTCGCCGGGCCCCAGGACTGGGGAAAAGACGGCGACGGCGAATCGCCGCTATCCGTCCGGATCGACCGGGCGGCCGGGGAGTTCGCCCGCCTCCTGGAAGTCCCACAGACGCTCCAGAAGCCGGATGCCCTGGCGACGCTGCCATTTGAGCAGCTGCTCGCCGGTATCTCGGCCCGCCGGTAGAGCGTTCCAGCCGGTAGAGGGTTCCGGCCGCTGCCGGAAACGTTCGGGCAGCTCCAAGCAGCGGCGCGTCCGGTAGTTGCTCACGCGTGAGTGCGCGGGGCGGCGCCGGACCGTTCGTCAGTCCTCCAGGAGTTCGATGAACTCGCGGGCCTGCTTGATGGAGATATCGGAGTGGCGGGTCAGGGCTTCCGCTGCGGCTTCGGGGTCGCCGCTTCTGGCCATGGTGCGGATTCGGCCGTAGATCTCGTCGTTGAGCATGTTGCTGCTGACCTCGCGGGTGACATCGCCCTTGCTGGCGATCGCACGGTAGCGGTACGCGAAACGCTGAGGCGCGTCGTCGTCGTCGTCCTCGCTGGGCTGCTGTCCCGGCACCTCCGGCCGGAAGGGCTGTGGGTGGGACGCAAGCGCCCCTACGGCGTCCCGGGAGGCCCGCAGGCCGTCCCCGGTAGCTTCGAGGTAGAGCTTGATGGCTCCCATTGCCTGACCCTGGGCGATCAGCGCGTAGAGGCGGCGGTGCTGCTCCTGGTTGAGCTTGGCCGCGGAGCTACGGGCCAGTTCCAGCGGATCACGCCCGGGCCGCGGGGCGGTTTCCGCCCGGGACCCGCTGGTCTTCCGGCCGACGGCGCGGGCGGCCAACAGGACGCCGGCGACGACGAGCGCCAGGATCAACAGGGGGATAAGCATGGATTCCATCAAGCTATAGCCGATCTACGTAATTCTTGGCGGTCAAAAGGTCTGACTGGGTTGCTTGCCGCAGCAACTTAATGGCCTGGATCTTTTTGCCGTTCCGGGCCAGGGACTGCAGCTGCAGGGCAAACTGTGGATTCAGCTGGCCGCCGGGCAGGACCGGCCCCTGGTAGCCGGGCTGCCCGACGGCCGGGGCAGATCCGGTCTGGGCCCGCAATGCCATGCGGGCATGATCGGCCTGCTGGGACTGCTGCTGTTCGTTTTGACTCGGACGCGTGGCCGCGTCCACCCGGGCCCGGGCGGCAGTAGCGGCCTGCACCTGGGCGGCGTAGTGGGCCTGTGAACGGACAGCGAGCTCCTGCTGGTAGCGATCCGCGTCGGACAAGCCAAAATCACGTGGTCGCAGGGCCGTCGTAAACGCCCAAAGTACAGCTGCCACGATGAGGGCAGGCAGTATAACTAGCAATACATCGCCCATGTGAAGAGCTTATGCCAGATCGCAGTTATCCACAGCACATTCTGTGGCCGGCGTACCATCAGTGCCGGGAGGCACCCATCCAGCCCGCCAGGTGAGGAACATCACCAAATGCGCATATTTCCGCCGGAGTGTGGCCTCATGTGCCGATCGCTATCCCCAGCCGCACCTAGCGCACTGTGGATGAACGCCGGCCGTATTTCTTTTACGTCCACACGGCCTTTTTTGCGTTTACGCAGGTCAGGGGCTGATTATGCGACAAAGAATTTTTCTATCCACAGCTGTTCCCACAGGCTGTGCACAAGCAGGGGGTGGTAGTGCACAGGTTATCCACAGGGGTGGAGACTCTTCGGGTTGGTGCCTGCCCGGACGGGGGATAACGTTGCTGGATATCGCGCCTAGGATCCTGGATTCCGATGCTGCCTTTCTTTCGGATTCCGCCCGGCCGGGCTGGATCCGGCCTGTGGAAAACCGGCAGTACGGGAGGCGGACAAAATGTCGGAGCCGGTTGATAGGACTTAACCCGTCGGATAACGGCCGGGCCGAGGCCAACCCGCAGCACAGACCAAAAGGCATACACGCCGCCGGCGAACGAAGGTCCGCCGCGGCACCCAATGGAGGACGGCAGTTTTGTCAGTTACGCATCTGGACTCAGTCGAGGGGACCCGCGGAGCCGAAGGCAGCCGCAAGCCGCCGCAGGACATTCCCGCCGAGCAGTCCGTCCTGGGCGGCATGATGCTGTCAAAGGACGCCATTGCCGACGTCGTCGAGATCCTTCGTGGTGTGGACTTCTACCGCCCGGCACACGAGACGATCTACGAGGCCATCATCGACCTCTACGGCCGGGGCGAGCCCGCTGACGCCGTCACCGTTTCGGATGAACTGACCAAGCGGGGCGAGATCAACCGAATCGGCGGCCCCGCCTACCTGCACGAGCTCATCCAGACGGTTCCCACCGCTGCCAACGCGGGCTACTACGCAGAAATCGTCGGTGAACGCGCCGTCCTGCGGCGTCTGGTCAATGCGGGCACTAAAATCGTCCAGCTTGGCTACGGCCAGGACGGCGAGGTCGAAGACCTGGTAAACCAGGCCCAGGCCGAGATCTACGCCGTCGCCGAACGGCGCACTGCAGAGGACTACGTGGTCCTCAAGGACGTGATGGAGTCCACGGTGGACGAGATCGAAGCCTCCGGCCACCGCGAAGAGGGAATGACCGGCGTTCCGACCGGCTTCTACGAACTTGATGAGCTCACCCACGGCCTGCACCCCGGTCAGATGATTGTCATTGCGGCCCGCCCCGCCGTCGGTAAGTCGACGTTCGCGCTGGACTTCGCCCGCTCCGCTGCCATCAAGAACAATCTGGCAACGGTGATGTTTTCGCTGGAAATGGGCCGGAACGAGATCGCCATGCGCCTGCTGTCAGCGGAGGCCACAATCGGCCTGCAGGATCTGCGCAAGGGCACGATCAAGGACGAGCAGTGGTCCAAGATCGCCACCACGATGGGCCGGATGAATGACGCTCCGCTCTTCATCGATGACAGCCCCAACATGTCATTGATGGAAATCCGGGCCAAGTGCCGCCGGCTGAAACAGCAGCACGATCTCAAGCTCGTTATCCTCGACTACCTGCAGCTGATGAGCTCCGGCAAGAAGGTGGAGTCCCGCCAGCAGGAAGTTTCCGAGTTCTCCCGCGCGCTGAAGCTGCTGGCCAAGGAACTGCAGGTGCCGGTCATTGCGCTCTCGCAGCTGAACCGTGGTTCGGAGCAGCGCCAGGACAAGCGGCCGATGGTCTCGGATCTGCGCGAATCCGGCTCCATTGAGCAGGATGCCGACATGGTCATCCTGCTGCACCGCGAAGACGTCTATGACAAGGAATCGCCGCGTGCCGGCGAAGCAGACATCCTCATTGCCAAGCACCGTAACGGCCCCACAAAAGACATTGTGGTCGCCTTCCAGGGCCACTATTCAAGGTTCGCGAACATGGCGGCGGATGCCGGTGGCGGCTTCTAGGAGCTAGCTGCCGCCACTGGGCAGCAGATGGTTGGGCAGCCGGTTCCCGGGTGCCCGGCCGCGGATCTCCAGCAGTGCCCGGGCGTGGGCGTACAGCCGATTGTCCTCCTCGGACACCGGCACCCATTGCGGGACCGGGACGGATGTGCCGTGTTCGTCGCGGGCCACCATCACGGTCAGGCAGTACGTTGTGAGGTGAAGCTCGCGTCCCTTGGGGTCTCCGGAGCGGACGTGCACCGCGATATGCATGCCCTTCGTTCCGGTGTAGACCAGCCGGGCCTCCACCTCCACCACATGGCCGATGAGCAGCGGACGATAAAACCTCACGCCGCCGGAGAAGACGGCTACCGTGTCCATGCCGCAGTAGCGTGAGGCACAGACGTAGGCCGCCTCATCGATCCATTTCATAACGATGCCACCATGGACCTTGCCGCCCCAGTTCACATCCGTGGGGGCGGCCACAAAACGGAGGACAACGCTCTCGGCCGTGCCGGCGTCGGTGTATTCCTGTCCGCTCATCGCCTGCACGATCTCCTCGCGGACCTTGATCCGGGCCACTGCGTGGTCGCGCTGTTCGATCCCGTCCGGTGCGGTCGGTTCAAACTGCGGCACCGGGACGGGCTTGCCGTCCGCGCCCACCGCCACGAAAATCACCAGACACTGGCTGCGCATCGTTGCCGGACCGCCTTTTACATCGCCCGAGGACACCACTGTGCGGATGTGCATGGAGGACCGGCCGGTGTAGACGATCGTGGCAGTGACCTCAACCATGTCCCCGCTGTTGACCGGGTTCGCGAAGTGGATGTTGCCCACGTAGGCGGTTACGCAGTAGGACTGTGCCCAGCCGACCGCGGCGGCGTAAGCCGCCTTGTCCACCCACTCGAGCACCGTGCCGGCGTCGACCGAACCGCTGTGCCCGACGTCGGTCGGAGCTGCAAGGAAGCGCAGGGTTACGGCGTTGGCGGCAGTCTCACTCATGCACAGAGTGTACTAACGGGCTGCGGAAGCGCCGCCGGATCCCGACACAAATGCTATCCGGGACGCCACACACCGCAAGCCGGACCGGGGTGGCGGGCAAATCATGCCGGAACTGAATTGACGCTGTTTCGGTCCGGGTGGACGCGTTGTGCTGCGAAGCGGTGCGACGCCAGGGGTGCCGTTAGTGTGGTTGCGTGCCAGCCTCCGCCCCGCCTCCTGCAGTGCTCCCGTCCCCGGCCAGCCGACGGCGCGAAATCCTGCGCCTTGCACTCCCGGCGTTCGGGGCGCTCATCGCCGAACCAGTGTTCCTCCTCGCCGATGCCGCCATCGTCGGCCACCTCGGAGTGGCCCAGCTTGCCGGCGTCGGGTTGGCCTCCGCGGTGCTGCATACAGTGGTGGGACTTATGGTCTTCCTGGCCTATTCGACCACTCCGGCCGTGGCGCGGGCGGTCGGCAATGGGCAGCTGTCCACGGCTCTCGCTGCCGGACGTGACGGCGTCTGGCTGGCGTTAATGCTGGGGGCATTCCTTGCCGTGGCGGGCTTCGTTGCCGCCGGGCCGCTGCTGGACCTGATGGGTGCCCGTGATCAGGTGCGGACCTTTGCTGTGGACTACCTGCGCTGGTCAATGCCCGGGCTCGCCGCGATGCTGCTTATCTTCGCCGGGACAGGCGTGTTGCGGGGGCTGCAGGACACGCGGACCCCGCTCTTTGTCGCGGCCGCCGGCTTTACCTTGAACATCGTGCTCAACCTCTTCCTGGTTTACGGCTTGCAGCTGTCAGTCACCGGCTCCGCCATCGGCACCAGCATCGCGCAGTGGGCCATGGCGGTTGTTTATGTGGTGATTGTCCGGCGGAACGCCCGCAACCACGGGGTCTCCCTGCGCCCCGAGTGGCGCGGCATCCGGGCGCTGACCAGGGTGGGCTCGTGGCTAATGCTGCGGACGCTGAGCCTGCGGGTGGCAATCCTCGCCACGGTCCTGGTGGCCACTGCCCAGGGGCCCGTGAACCTGGCAGCCCACCAGCTCGCCATGACGGTCTTTACTTTCCTCGCCTTCGCCCTCGATGCCCTCGCCATTGCCGCGCAGGCGCTGATCGGCAAGGAACTCGGGGCTGCCCGCCCGGCTGCCGCACGGGAGCTCACGGGCACTATGGTCCGCTGGGGCATCGGGTTTGGTGTGCTCACGGGAATCCTGCTGGCAGCTGCGGCGCCCTGGGCGGGGCTGCTGTTTAGCTCCGACGCCGAAGTCCGTGCCGCACTCGCGGTGGCGCTGTGGGTACTGGCGGCCGGCCAGCCGATCGCCGGATTTGTTTTCGTTCTCGACGGCGTGCTGATCGGGGCCGGCGACGCAAAGTATTTGGCGATTGCCGGCGTCGTGAATCTCGCGGTGTATCTGCCGCTACTTCTGCTTGTCGGGCACACGGGCGCTGGCGGCAGCGCTGGACTGCTCTGGCTGTGGGCGGCGTTTTCGCTGGGGTATATGGCGGCGAGGGCCGTGACGCTGGGCGCCCGGGCGCGAACGGACCGGTGGATGGTGCTCGGTGCTTCGCACTAAACTGGACGTGTGACTCTCCCCGCAGCCCCTGACGCGTCCACCGCCCTGCCCGCCGCGGCGGTTCTCTGGAAGCCCGTGCTAATCCGGGCGGCAATCGCCCTGGGATTTGGTGCCGTGACCGTCTTCTGGGCTGCACCAACCGCCATGGGCATGGGATGGGCCGGCGGCGCCTACCTGCTGGCAACCGGACTGGTGCTGCTGCGCAGCATCCACCAGACCGGGCTCCGTCCCGGGTCCGCCGCCGGAAAGGTGCTGTCGGCAGCCGGCGCCGTGCTGACCGGGACAGGGGCCGCCGTCGGGCTCATCTCCGGGAGCCTGGTCTTCGGTGTCCTTGCAGCGCTGGGGCTTGGCCTTGCCGGCGCCGCAGAACTCTACCTCGGCATCACCCTCCGGGGACGCTCACTCCTGGCGCGCGACTGGATCGCCTCCGGTGTGATCGGACTGGGCACGGCGGCGCTGCTGCCCTTTTTCATCGATCTGGGTCCGCATGCGCTGCTCGGCATCGCCGGCGGCGGCGGCATTATCAGTGGCGTGCTCTGGGTGCTGGCCGGACTGACGCTGCGGCACGATGCGCAGGCAGATTCGGCGGAGGCCGTAAACTAGGAAGCGAACAGGTTCTACCTGGTGTAGAACGATTGCGCTACCACAATTGCCACGCCCATTGCGTCGGCTGCAGGAGGAAAGCACCTTGGCACAGCAGAAATCAGGAGCCCCGCGCAAGCTGCGGACCTCGGTCAAGGGACCGCTAATGTTCTCCGCGTTCTGGGCTGTGCTGGCCTTCGTCACCACCTTGATTTTTGCCTCCGGCGGCAGCGCAAAGACGGCCCGCTTCGATCTGGCGTTCACGGCCGGCGGGAGTGCGTTCATTGTGATTCTGGTGGTGCTCGCCATGCTGTCAATGGGCCACAAGCCCAATGCCGAACACCTCGGCAAGGGATCCGGGGTCAACCTCAGCTCCCGGAACGCCGGCCAAGGCGGCCAGTCGGCGCAGCCTGAACCAGGGTCCGGCGCGCCAGGGTCCGGCGGCGACCAGGCACCCGGCGGCGACCGCTAGCTGTCCGACTGCCGCCGACCGCCGCCCCTCCGGCGCCGACCGATGGCCGGGGCTGCTGCTGGATCCGGCCGCCAGCGCCCGTGATGCCCTGCCCCTCCGCTCTGACGTGGCCTAGGAGGCTGCCTTGCGGGCCCGGTACGCCGCCACGTGGGCGCGGTTGGCGCAGTTCCCGGTGTCGCAATAGCGCTTCGACCGGTTTCGGCTCAGGTCCAGCACCACGGCGTTGCAGTCCTCGGCGGCGCAGACCAGCATCCGGTCCATTTCTTTGTTCCGGATGACGTCAACCAGGGCCATGGCGGCCTCCGTGCTCATCCTGTGCGCCAGTGGCGCGTCCGGGGTGGTGGCGTGCAGGTGCCAGTCCCAATCACCATGCCGGACGAGTTGGGGCAGTGCCCGCGCCTCCCGCAGCAGCCTGTTAACGGTGTCCACCGCAGCGGATTCGTCAGCGAACCACAAGGCCGCGAGTTCGCCGCGGAGGCGGTGCACTCCGGCAAGTTCGGCCTCGTCCCGGGTCCGCGAGCCGGTGAACCCCTCCGCCTCCAGAAACCGATCCAGGTCCGGCACTGTGGAAAGGTGCTCCGCACCGTTGGCCGCGGAATTGACCAGGCTGACAACCGACCGCAATGCCACCTCAGTGTCAGGGGCAAAAAGCATCTTGACTCCTTACGTAGGCGTGGCGTACTGTCATGACCATAACATCACTTTACTCCTGACAGGAGGCAGCCCTTGCCTGCCGATCGCTACCCGGCCGAAACGCCCGCCATGGCCGATTCCGGGTCACGATCCCCCGGAACGCCCGGCGCCCGCCGCCCCGGCGCGGCGGCAGGGTTCATGGCATCCGGGCTGGGTGTGGCCCTGTTTTCCTCGGCGGTGTTCGGCCTCTCCGGCTCCTTTGCCAAGGCGTTGCTGGAGACCGGCTGGAGCCCCGGGGCAGCAGTCACGGCCCGCCTCACCGGGGCCGCGCTCATCCTGGCCGTTCCCGCAGTCCCGGCACTGCGCGGGCGCTGGCACCAGCTGAGGGACAACTGGCTTACCGTCCTGCTTTTCGGGCTTATTGGGGTCGCGGCCTGCCAGTTGTTCTATTTCAACGCAGTGGCACGGCTTTCGGTCGGGGTTGCCCTCCTGCTGGAGTACCTGGCCCCCGTGATTATCGTGCTGTGGCTCTGGGCCGCCAGCCGCAAACGGCCCCGCCCACTGACAGTCGGTGGAACGCTGCTGTCCCTCGCCGGGCTGGTCCTGGTCCTGGACCTCACCGGAGCCGTCAAGATCGACATCGTCGGAGTCCTGTGGGGGATAGCAGCGGCCGTTTGCCTCGCGATCTATTTTTTCATCACGGCCAAGGAAAACGACACCCTGCCGCCGATCGTACTGGCCTCGGGCGGGCTTATGGTGGGCGCAGTGACGATGTGGCTTGCTGCGGCAACCGGCCTGCTGCCGATGGCGTTCAGCACTGCCGATACCCGGCTGGGCCCTTGGGTGGCGCCTTGGTGGGTGGCTCTGAGCGGGCTTGTGGTCCTGGCCACGGTGCTTGCGTATGTCTCCGGCATTGTGGCGGCACGCGCCCTCGGCTCCAAAGTGGCGTCCTTTGTGTCGCTGACCGAAGTGCTCTTTGCCGTCATCTGGGCGTGGCTTTTGCTCGGCGAGCTGCCCGGCCCCATCCAGCTCCTCGGCGGGCTGCTGATTGTCGGCGGCGTGATCCTGGTCCGGCTGGATGAACTCTGGGCGCCGTCCCGCGCCGGCGAAGCCGGGTCGCCGGCACCGCTGGACCACGCGAACGACGTCGAACCGGTGCCGTAGGCACGAACTGACTAAGCCGGCCCGGACGCTGCTGCGTCCGGGCCGGCTTAGTGTCTGGAGTTTTTGCCTAGCGGGAAGCGCTTTCCTGCTCGGTGGCGTTGCGGCTCGCCTGCTTGCCGGCCTCCTGCAGTGCCTGGGAAACCTTGGCCAGTGCCGCCACGTGCTGGCCGTTCCATTCGCTGCGGAACTTATCGGCGTCCGGGCCCTTCCAGTCGGTGCCCTCGAGCACCTTGGTGAGCATCGACTTCTGCTTGTCGATCTCCGACGAACCGGCCTGCAGCTTCGTCCCAAGAGTCTTGAGCTGAGCAATATCTGCGCCCCAAATAGCCATTCGAAAATCTCCTCAAAGCTTAGAAACGGATCCGGCCCTGCCGGGTTCCGCTGCGGCTTCCGGCTGTTCCGGAAGATCCAATGCCCCCAAACTATCCTGCCGGCCAAAATAGTGTCGATGGGCAGCCCTCCCCATGCCCTCGATCCCAGGTTGATTGGGGCCTAGCATGGAGGCATGTGCCGAAACATCCGCACCCTCCACAATTTTGAACCCCAAGCCACTGACGCGGAGGTGGAAGCCGCCGCGCTGCAGTATGTGCGCAAGATCAGTGGGAGCACCAAGCCGTCGAAGGTCAATGAAGAGGCTTTCAACCGGGCTGTCCACGAGATTGCACATGCTACCGAGCACCTGCTGGCCGCCCTGGTCACCCAGGCTCCAGCCAAGGACCGCGGCGAGGAAGCTGCCAAAGCGAAGGCCAGGGCCGCAGTCCGCTTCGGCGCGGCCTGAGGCGGCGGGCGGACGGCGGCTTACTTGCCGAAGCCGCGGAGCCGCAAAGAGTTGGCCACAACCAGGACGGAACTGGCCGCCATGGCAGCGCCGGCAATCATCGGGTTAAGCAGGCCCAGGGCTGCTACCGGGATCCCGATGGCATTGTAGAAGAACGCCCAGAAGAGGTTTGTCTTGATCGTCGCGAGGGTCCGGCGGGACAATTCGATGGCCTGGGCCACCTGCCCCAGGTCGTTGCCCATGACCGTCAGGTCTGCAGCCTCGATCGCGACGTCAGTGCCTGAACCCATAGCGATGCCGAGGTCTGCCTGGGCCAGTGCCGCGGCGTCGTTCACGCCGTCGCCAGCCATGGCGACAATGGCGCCGGCGTCCTGCAGCTTCCTGACGGCCTGGACCTTGCCCGCCGGCAGCACCCCGGCGAAAACGTCTTCGGGAGCGATGCCGACGTCGGCGGCCACCTGGGCGGCGACGGCCGCATTGTCCCCGGTCAGGAGGATCGGCCGGAGGCCGAGCTCACGGAGCCGGCGGATTGCGGGGGCTGAGCCCGGCTTGAGCGTGTCCCGCAGGCTGATGATGCCTGCCGGCTGCCCATCCACGGCGAGCCAGATGGCTGTGGCCCCGGAATGTTCGGCGGCGCTGAATGCCTGAAGCTGTGAGGCGGTCGGGGAGATGCGGTTTTCGGCAAGCCAGCCCGTCCGGCCAGCCGTTACGACCTTTCCTGCAACCTTTCCCTCGACCCCGCCGCCCGGGGCCGACCGGAACCCGGTGACGGCAGGAAGGGTCCCGGCGTCGTTGGTGCGGCGTTCGGCGGAGAGCGCGGCCGCAGCGATGGCACGCGCGATCGGGTGCTCAGATGCGGCTTCGACCGAACCGGCCAGGCGCAGGACCTCGTTTGTGCTGAAGGCTCCGAAGGCCTCGCTGCCGTCGACAGCCAGGTGGCCGCTGGTCACGGTACCGGTTTTATCCAGCAGGATGGTGTCAACGGTCCGGGTGTCCTCAAGGACTTGTGGTCCCTTGATCAGGATCCCCAGCTGCGCGCCGCGGCCGGTTCCGGTGAGCAGACCTACGGGGGTGGCGAGGCCAAGGGCGCAGGGGCAGGCGATGACAAGTACAGCGACGGCGGCCGTGAAAGCCGCGCGCAGTTCGGCGTCGCTGATGGCCGGGCCGGCCGCGAGCAGCCAGGCGCCGAAAGTGAGGGCAGCGATGAGGAGGACCACCGGCACGAACACCGCGCTGATCCGGTCGGCAAGGCGGGCGATCGGCGCCTTGCCGGTCTGCGCCTGGGCGACCAGACGGCCCATCTGGGCCAAAGTCGTTTCGGCTCCGACGCGGGTGGTGCGGACCAGCAGCCGGCCGGAGGTGTTGATGGTGGCGCCCGTGACCGGAGTGCCAGGGCCGACTTCCACCGGTACCGATTCGCCGGTTACCAGCGAGGCGTCCACCGCGGAGTTCCCTTCGACGACGACGCCGTCGCTCGCGATTTTCTCGCCGGGGCGGACAACAATGAGATCCCCTACCCCAAGCTGATCGGCCGGGATCTGCTGTTCCCGGCCGTCCCGGAAGACTGTGGCATCCTTGGCTCCCAGATTCAGCAGGGCCTTGAGCGCGTCGCCGGCCTTTTCCTTGGCGTTGGCCTCCAGGTAGCGGCCCAACAGCAGGAATGTGGTGACCACCGAGGCAACCTCGAAGTAGAGTCCGCCCGAACCCATCGCCATGCTTTCCCCGCCCGCGTGCCCGGTCATCTGCGGGTCTGCGAATAGCTGCCAGGCCGAGAAGACGTAAGCGGCCGTCACCCCGATGGAGACAAGAGTGTCCATCGTGGAGGCCAGGTGCCGGGCATTAATGGCAGCGGCGCGGTGGAACGGCCAGGCGGCCCAGGTAACCACCGGCAGGGCCAGGGCCCCTGCTGCCCAGCCCCAGTTGGCGAACTGGAAAACGGGGAACATCGAAATCAGGAAGACCGGGATGGTGAGGACGGCAGCGGTCACCAGGCGCGGGCGGAGCTTGGCTGCCGGGTGGGCCGGTAGGTGGTCGCCGCGGGTGGCGCCACCAGCCGGCGTTTCGACGGTGAACCGGGGAGGCCGGACTGTCGCCTTGTACCCTGCTGCCGCTACGGTGGCGGTGATTTGGGCGTCCGTGATGGCCGCCGGCACTGTGACCTGTGCCGACTCCAACGGCAGGTTGACGCTGGCTGTCACGCCGTCAAGTTTGCCGAGCTTGCGTTCAACACGGCCGACACAGGAGGCACAGGTCATGCCCTCGATGTCGAGCTCGATCACCCGGTTTCCGGGCTGGCCGAATAACTGCTCTGTACTCACTGTGGTCCTGTCCAGATGGTGTGCGCGGCGTGGAATGACGGGCGGGTGGCGCTCAGGTCTCGTTGGCCACCACCAGGTAGCCCGATTCCGCAACGGCCTCGCTGATCTCGGCGGAGGACAAGGCCCCGCCGGAAGTGATGGTGACCGTGGAGACGCCCCCGGCGTTGAGGTCGACGTCGACCTTCTCGACACCCGCCAGGGACTCCAGTTCCTCGCTGACGGATGACACGCAGTGCGCGCACGTCATCCCGGACACGTTGACGATGGTGGATACGGTGCTCATGGCTCTCTCCTCTGGGGACGGGCTGTTGTGGTCCACGGCCCGGTGTTGTTGTCGATGGTGCCGCTACCGCAACAGGCGGCCGATAGCGTCAGTGGCTTCTTTGACCTTAAAATCAATCGCTGCGGCCCGCAGCGAGGGGTCCGGTTCTGCGGCGGCGCCGACGACGCAGTGCCCGATATGTTCCTCCACCAGCCCCAGGCTGACGGCGTGCAGGGCCTTGGTGGCGGCGGCGACCTGGGTGAGGATGTCGATGCAGTACTTGTCTTCCTCGACCATCCTCGCGATGCCACGAACCTGGCCTTCAATCCGCTTCAGCCGCCGCAGGTAAGCGTCTTTGTTCGCGGAATAGCCGTGCTGTTGGGGAGGTTCGGTGTCCGCGCCTGATGCGACAGCGATTTCGTGCTCGTCCATAACCCAAACATATACCCCCCAGGGGTATGGTGCAAGCGCGGTGCGGGCGCACGGTGCAAGCGCGGTGCGGGCGCACGGTCGGGCCCTGCGAAAGCGCCCGGGGACAAAAAAGCTCCGGAGTGCGTTATTGGGGGATACGCACTCCGGAGCAGTCTTTGGGGGCCGTCTCTGGCCCACGGATTCAACCATACTCGGCGGTAAGTGGAGAAAGCCAGCACCCCGAATAACTACTTTCACTTTACTTACGGGAGGTTCGGTTGAACCCTTAGACAACGCGCAAACCATTAGCTCACGAGTCATGTTTTGTCTGGTGATGGACTGCGGGCCGGACCGGAACCACCAGGATCGGATGGTCCTGGTGGTGGCTGAGCCAAGCGGCCACCGAACCGTTGAGGGCCGCGGAGACGCGGTGCCCCAGCCCGGGTTCCGGCGTACCCACGATAATCATGGGGGCGCCGACCTCAGCCGCAAGCCTGCCAAGCGCCCGGGCCGGGTCCCCCGCCAGCGTCCGCAGGGTCCACGGAATGCCCAGCGGGTCGCAGGCGGCGTTGATCATGCTCCGCAGTTCCCGGGCCACTGCCCTGATCTCGGCGTTGTCCGTGTCCGGGTGCAGCGAGAGCCGGTGCGCGGACCGCGTCGGGTCCCACTCCACGAGATAGCTTTCTTCATCCACGTGGGCGCAGATCAGCTCGGTACCGAGGCCAGCCGCCAGTGCGGCTGCGGTCTGGAGCACCCCGGGGCTCTGCCCCGGGAGCACGCCGACAACAAGCGGGGGCTGGGCAATCTGGCGCTCGGCGGACATACTCCATTCTTTCCCCTGCCCCGCGGCGCGAACAGGGGCTTATTCCCCGGTCCGGGTTTCAACCCTGCCCACCATATCGACCACTGTCAATATGGTGCATAATGGAGCGATGACGACGCTGCAGATTGTTAAGCCCGCGGCCGCGGAAATATCCGGCACCTCGTCCGGGATGCCATTTTTGGCTGCGGATCAGGCGCAGGGCAAGGCCCAATTCTTCAAGGCCCTTGCCGACCCGAACCGGCTGCGGCTGTTGTCCATCATCAAGGCGTCCGACGGCGGCGAGGCTTGCGTCTGCGACCTTACTGCACCCCTTGAGCTCGGCCAGCCGACGGTTTCCCATCACCTTAGGATCCTCGTGGACGCAGGCCTGCTGCACCGCGAAAAGCGTGGCACCTGGGCCTACTACTCGATCGTCCCGGGCGCACTCGAACGGCCCGCCGTCGTGCTCGAGGACCTGTAGCCGCCAGGGTCAACCGGCTCTTGAACACCCCGGGGACGCGGCCTAACGTTGAGAAACTGAGGAAAGGGTGACCGCTGTGGAAATCTTTATGTGGTGGCTGGATCTGGATCTGGCGAGCAAGGAGTGGCTGCGGGAAAACCTTCGCGCCGCCGAGTTCCCGCTGCCGGTACTCCAGGGAATTGCCGAGGCCGGCGGCCCCCACCCGGCGGATGTTTCCGGGGTGCTTACCGGCGCCGATTGGGACTTCATCGCCACTCAGTCCGAATACGTGGACTGACAAAGCCGAACAAAAGCGCACGGGAAGACACCATTGCGGCCAGCAGCAGGTGGTGGTTGCATGGGGGCATGGCTACCGAAGAGAGTTATGTCCTGGCGATCGGCACCAAAAAAGGTCTCTGGCTCGCTACCAGCCCCGACCGCAAGGACTGGTCCCTTTCCGGCCCGCATTTCCTGATGAGCGAAGTCCCCAGTATCGGCATCGACAGCAGGGATGGCCGGACCCGGATCCTGGCCGGCGTCCGCTCGGAGCATTGGGGTCCCACGGTCTTCCACTCCGATGACCTGGGCGAGACCTGGAGCGAGCCCGAGCAGGGTGCCATCCGCTTTCCGGCGGGCACGGATGCTGCGCTCGAACGCATCTGGCAGATCTACCCCGATGCCGAGTCCCGCCCCGGCGTCGTCTGGGCCGGCTGTGAGCCGATCTCGGTCTGGAAATCGATCGACGGCGGTGAACACTTCGAACTTAACCGCGGGCTCTGGGACCACCCGCACCGCAGTGAATGGGGTGCCGGTTACGGTGGCGCTGCGGCGCACTCCATCGTTGTGGACCGCACCGGTGAGAAGGTTCACGTCGCGATGAGCACCGGCGGCGTCTACCGCTCGCTCGACGGCGGGAGCTCCTGGGAGCCGCGCAACCAGGGAATTTCGGCCTACTTTATGCCCGATCCCAACCCGGAGTTCGGTCAGTGTGTGCACAAGATTGCCGCCGACGCCTCGGTCGAAGGCCGGCTCTATGCCCAGAACCACCACGGTGTTTACCGCAGCGACGACAATGCCGAGAGCTGGACCTCGATCGCTGACGGTCTGCCCGCGGACTTCGGATTCGTGATGCTCACGCATCCGCGGCGGGCCGGGACCGCCTGGGTCATCCCGCTCAAGGCCGACGGCGAACGAATCCCGCCCGAGGGTAAGTTGGCGGTCCACCGCACAGTCGACGCCGGCGCGAGCTGGGAGCGCCTGGACGACGGGCTCCCAGAGGCTGAGTTCAACGCCGTGCTGCGGGACGCAGCCTTCGTCGACGCTGCGGAACCTGCCGGGGTGTACTTCGGTACGCGAGGCGGCAGCGTTTACGCCAGCGCCGACGAAGGCGCCCACTTCACCGAGCTGGCTTCGCACCTGCCCGACGTGCTGTGCGTGCGGGCCGCAGCTGTAAGCCCGGCGCTGGTGTCCGGCACGGCCACGCCCGGCATCCCGGCGAATGCCTGAGTCGCCGTGGCCGGGATCAGCGTGGTGTTGCCGAGTGTGCTCCATCCCCTTGCCGGCGGGCAGTCCTTCCTGACTGCACCCGTAGCCGCGGAGGTGACGGTGGCGGCTTTGCTTGACCTGGTCGCCGACGAATACCCGGCCCTGGCAAGGCGGCTCCGGGACGAAACCGGGACGGTCCGGCGTCACGTGAATATATACGTCAACGGGAATGAAATCCGGCGGCTGCAAGGCCTGGGCACCAGGGTGTCACCGGGTGAGGAGCTCCTGATCATCCAGTCCGTCGCGGGCGGCTAGCTGCTTGCAGCGACCCGCCAGAGGCTGCACTCGTCGGTGTTAATCGCCTTCCGGCTGCCCGATTGCCGGTCCATAATCCACACGACGCTGATTCCGGGGGCGGTTTCCTGGACGCACCCGCGGCGGATCACCACGTCGTCGTAATTGGGGCCGACCTTCAGCCGCGCCTCGATCTCGTCGCCGCGGTGCAACTGATCCAAGGCGCGGATGCGGGTCACGTGGGCTGTGGCTTCCTTCAACATGGCGGGACCTCCTGGACTGGAGCGTGATGCCTGCTCTTGCCGGCGCTTCCAGTGTGGCGCGCCAATGTTGCCACCTCGTTTCGATCCGGTAAGACATGGGTAAGCGTCCGGCGCCGGGGTTGTTGCCGTGCGGCAGCTGGCGGTCGCCGGGGTCCGGGCGGACAATAGGGCCATGCAACTGCCGCTGATGCCGCCGATCGCGCCGATGCTGGCAAAGGCCGTGCGGGCCCTGCCGGAGGGCCCGGTGATGTTCGAACCGAAGTGGGACGGTTTCAGGTCCCTCATCTTCCGTGACGGGGCCGAGGTGGAGATCGGCAGCCGCAACGCTAAGCCCCTAACGCGTTACTTCCCGGAGCTGGTTGAGGCGCTGAAAATGAATCTTCCGCGGCGCTGTGTGATTGACGGGGAGATCATTATGGTCGGCGCCTCGGGCGACCGGCTCGACTTTGATCTGCTGCAGCAGCGGATCCATCCTGCCGCAAGCAGGGTGCGGCTACTGGCCGAAGCTACACCGGCGAGTTTTGTCGCGTTTGACCTGCTTGCCCTCGACGACGAGGACCTGACCGACCGTCCGTTCGCCGAGCGGCGTGCCGCCTTGGAGCGTGTGCTCGCCGGCAGTGCCCCGCCAATCCACCTCACCGCCGCGACCCGGGACCGGGGAACAGCAAAGGAATGGTTTCACCGGTTCGAGGGAGCCGGTCTCGACGGGATCGTGGCCAAACCCCTCGACGGGAAGTATCTGCCGGACAAACGCTCGATGTTCAAGGTCAAGCACGAACGCACCGCGGACTGCGTTCTCGCCGGGTACCGGGTGCACACTTCCGGGCCGGACCGCGTCGGGTCGCTCCTGCTGGGACTTTATGACGCTGCCGGCAGACTCGCCAACGTCGGAGTTGTGGGGGCTTTCCCGATGCAGCGGCGCAAGGACCTCTACGGTGAACTCCAGCCGCTGGTGGCCGGCGGTGAGGGCCACCCTTGGGCCCGGACCCACCAGGATGAAGGGACCCGGACACCCCGCAACGCCGAGGGCAGCCGGTGGAGCGGTGGCAAGGACCTCTCGTTTACCCCGCTTCGGCCGGACCGGGTGGTGGAGGTGAAATACGACCACATGGAGGGTCAAAGGTTCCGCCACACAACGCAGTTTGTCCGCTGGCGCCCGGACCGGGAGCCGCGCTCCTGCACCTATGACCAGCTCGAGGTGCCGGCGGGCTTCGATCTGGCCGCGGTCCTGGGGAACGGAAAGGCGCCATCCTGACACCCTGACCTGACCTGACCGGACCTGACCGGACCTGACCGGACCGGCCCTGACCGGACCTGACCGGACCGGCCCTGCCCGCAGCGGCCGGGTTACTTGAGGCCGAGCTCCTTGGTGGGAATTTTGAAGGATTCCTTGGCGGTCAGGGCCGAGACGGCCGCGGTGACACAGATGGCGCCGGTGAAGATGCTGATCTGGACCCAGCCGCCGGGCTTGATGCCGCCCATGGCCGCGACGATCGCCGGGGCGAAGCCTGCCATCAGGAAGCCGAGCTGGGTGCCGATGGCCAGGCCGGAGAAGCGGACCCTGGTGCTGAACATCTCGGCGTAAAAGGACGGCCAGACAGCGTTGGAGGCGGCGTAGCCGCGCCGGTCCATGACGGCCTCAAGGTGGTCGCTGCCATTAACGTGTCCCTGCACGCCCAATCGTTTGCCGGCCAGCCCGACCCGGCGGCCTACTTGGGCTCGGTGCGCGAGGCGACGGTTGCTACCGCCGAACTCATCTCCGCCGACCTGTCGTCCTGACGCTCGCTGCACTCAGTTGACGGAGTCCGGCGAAGGGGCGGTCGAGACCGTAATAGTGACCCCCGCGGCGTCGTCACGGATCTTAAGGTGGAGGTTCCTGCCCACCAGCGAGGCATGGATGTCCTCGCTGTCCGTCGGGGCGATCTGTTCTGCCAGCCGCGTGACCGCCAGCGCCATGGCCCGGCCCCAATCATGGGGATCCATGCTGGACGCCTCGGCCTCGGCCGAGAAATTCTCCTGTGCTTCCGACATGTGCTCCCGCTTCCCGCCCCTGGAACGCGTCCCGCCAGGCCGATCCTGGCGGGCGGCCTTCCCGGCAGGATTCCCATCCCGGAAGGCTCCAGTACTTGAGCATGGCCAGTCTAGTGACCGTGACACGCGGACGTCCACGGTTCGCGGCCCAGCCGCCGAAGTTAAGCACGGAATCCCGCTAGGATTTCAATCCGGGACACCCCACGCCCGCTATGTCTTGAAGGACGTTATGCCAGAGAACGATTCCGAGCCTGAACGCACTACACCACCCCGGCGCGCCGCCGTCGTTATCAACCCCGCCAAATCCGGTGGACCGGAGCTCCAGCGCGAGATCTTGCGGCTTTGCGAAACACAAGGCTGGGCTGAACCGCTGTGGCTCGAAACCAGCATCGAGGACCCGGGCACCGGCCAGGCCCGCCAGGCACTGGAGGCCGGGGTCGACGTTGTAATCGCGGCCGGCGGCGACGGGACCGTGCGCTGCGTCGCGGAGGTGCTCGCAGGCACCAAAACGCCCATGGGTCTGGTGCCGCTGGGGACCGGGAACCTCCTGGCCCGCAACCTCGGCGTGGACATCAGCGATCCGGTTGCAGCCTGCCGGGGCGTCCTCACCGGCAGCGAACGGACCATCGATGTCGTCAAGGCAACACTCGACCACTCCGATGAGCAGCAGTTGTTCCTGGTCATGGCCGGTCTCGGCTACGATGCGGCAATTATGGCCGACACCGTGGACGTGCTGAAGGACCGGATGGGCTGGGTGGCCTACGTGGAAGCGGGCATCCGTAAGCTTCCGGGCAAACCGGTTAAGGCGAAGATCAGCGTCGACGGCGGGAAAACCGTCCAACGCAGGATCCGCAGCGTTATGATCGGCAATTGCGGCCGGATCATGGGCGGAGTCGAGATTTTTCCCGATGCCAAGTTCGACGACGGTGTGCTGGACCTGTTGGTCCTGGCGCCCCGCGGCCGGTTTGGCTGGCTGGGCGTTGTCGCCGGGATCTTCGGCCGGAACAAGCGCGAGACCGAGTCAGTCGAGTACTTCCAGGGCAAGGCCGCCGAGATCACCTTGGAGCGCGAGCAGGAGTTCCAGCTGGACGGTGACCATCTCGGTGCCGGAACGCATTTGGCTGTGGCCATCGATCGAGGTGCTTTGACGATCCGGATGGCCGGCTGAAGTATCGGCGGGCGGTCCTCGGCGATACTTGACTTCGCATTTCCGGCACAAGCCGGGGTGGCTGGGCCCCGGCCATGAGTACTACCCGGGTAAGTCTCCGGAGTGTGGTTCGCAAAGGCGAGTACGAATCACTCGTGACTGCCGTATTCCTCCCAACCTAGATTGACTCAGGGATCACCCGATGCAGCCAATGCATTCTGGACGGAGTCACTATGACGCGCTGGTTGGCGTTCACACGGGATGTTTTTTCGACGGAACGATCTTCCCTGCGCCGGGCTCCCTTCCGCTGTGTGGATGAAAGTGTTCCCAAAGCTGCGGGCCACGGGTTTGAGGAACGCCGGTGACAGCGCGTCCGGAGTGGATGGCCCCGGGGCTGACCCCAGCGGCCCCGGGACACGGTGCCAGCCGCGCCGGCGGGACTATGGCCGACCTCGCATACGCCCCGCACCAACGCCACGCCGAACACGACGCACGCATCCCACCGGTAATTTTTCGACCCCAGCCGCTGCCCGCCGCAGTCCCGGCAGTCCGGGCCCCTGCCCGGCTCTCGGGCCGGGAGTGGGCACGGTTCTTGCGGCGGGTACTGCGCAGCACGGACGCCCTGCTGGTCGCCGCCTGTGTCTTTGCCGGATTCCTGGTCCGCTTCGAGGGTGGCCAGCCTCTCACAGGAAGCCTCGCTGATCTTAACGCGGCTGTGATCGGCGCTGTCCTGGGCATCCTGTGGGTCGCCGCACTCGGTCTCTACCGGACCAGGGACACAAAGATCCTCGGTGCCGGGACCAGTGAATATAAGCGCGTGGCCGCGGCAAGTGGCGCGGTCTTCGGATTGCTCGCCGTGGGTCTTGTTGCTTTTCGTGTCCAGCCGGCATCGGCGTTCCATTTGGTCTCGCTCCCGCTGGGACTCGTCCTGTTGCCCGGTGGCCGCTGGACGGCGCGCCGATGGTACAACTCCCGTCAGGCCCTGGGGCAGTTCCTCGTGCGGGCGATTGTGATCGGCGAGCCCGAGGACGTGCGCTACGTGCTCAAGCGGATCTCCAAGAAGTCCGGGGCCGTCTACGAAATCCTCGGTGTGGCGTTGCCGGGCGGGCGGCGGGGGACAACCTTCGACGTCGACGGCCGCCGGGTGCCCGTGCTGTCCTCCACCGATGACGTTGTCCGGACCGTCGGCCGCTGCGGGGCGGAAGCGGTGATCGTGGCCGGACCGGTACCCGGCGGTAACCAATACATCCGTGAGCTGGGCTGGGGGCTGGAGGAGCACAAGGCGGAGCTGGTCCTCGCTTCGTCCCTGACCAATGTTGCCGGGCCGCGGATCCACTGGCGGCCGGTGGAGGGGTTGCCGCTGATGCACGTGGATGTGCCCCGGTACAGCGGCGCCAAACATGCCTTCAAGCGACTGCTGGACATCGTTGTGGCCTCGGCCGCCCTGGCCTTGCTGGCCCCGCTTTTTCTCGTCCTCGCGATCATCGTCAAACACGACAGCCCCGGGCCCGTTCTCTTCCGGCAGGAGCGCGTCGGGAAAGCCGGAAAGCCGTTCCGGATGCTCAAGATCAGATCCATGGTCACCGATGCCGACGCCGCGCTGGCAGTTCTTTCCGGCCAAAACGACGGCGCCGGGGTTCTCTTCAAGATGCACAACGACCCCCGGGTTACCCGCTGCGGGCGGTGGATGCGCCGGTACTCGCTGGACGAGCTGCCGCAGTTCTGGAATGTCCTCTCAGGAGCAATGAGCCTGGTCGGGCCCCGGCCGCCGCTGCAGCGCGAGGTGGTCGGCTACGAGAGGCACACGCACCGACGGCTGCTGATCAAGCCCGGGATTACCGGCCTGTGGCAAGTCAACGGCCGTTCGGATCTGCCGTGGGACGAAGCGGTGCGCCTGGATCTCTACTACGTGGAGAACTGGTCGATCATGGGCGACGTCATCATCATCTGGCGCACCTTCAGGGCAATGTGCGTGCCTGCGGGCGCGTACTAACGGAGCAAGGAAACTCAATGAATGATTCACGTTCAGATTACCTCCGTGGCCGGGATCTGGCGGCCACCGGCGGGCCGTTGAAGGCGGCCGTCATCGGTGCCGGCTACTGGGGACCCAACCTGGCGCGGAACTTCACCGTCAGTCCGGACTGGGAGCTGGCCGGCATCGTGGACCTGGACCAAGACCGTGCCGCCAAGCTCGCCGCTGCCCAGGGCGGGGTTCCGGTCTTTAAGTCCATCGATGAACTGCTGGACCTGGCCGACGTCGACGCCGTAGCGATTGCAACGCCCGCCCACACGCACCACGGCATCGCCCTGACGGCGTTGAAAGCCGGGAAACACGTGCTGGTCGAGAAGCCCCTGGCCGACAGCCGGCTGAGGGGACTGGAGATGGTTGAAGTAGCGGATGAGCGGGGGCTGGTCCTGATGGCCGACCACACCTACTGCTACACCCCGGCAGTGCTGAAGATCCGGGAGCTGATCGCCGACGGGTCGCTCGGGGACATTCTGTTCATCGATTCGGTCCGGATCAACCTGGGCCTGCTGCAACCGGATGTGGATGTGTTCTGGGACCTTGCGCCCCACGACCTGTCCATTCTCGACTTCATTCTCCCGGGTGGGCTGCGGCCGGTCGAGGTTGCTGCGCACGGCGCTGATCCGCTCGGTACCGGTCACGCCTGTGTTGGGCACCTGACGTTCGCGTTGCCCAACGATGCAATGGCCCACGTGCACGTGAACTGGTTGAGTCCGACCAAAATCCGCCAGCTTGTGGTCGGAGGCTCCCGGCGGACCCTGGTGTGGGATGACTTGAACCCCCAGCAGCGGCTCAGTGTCTACGACCGCGGAGTCAGCCTGGACCGCAAGTCACCGTCAGCGGCAGCCAGAACCGCCTCGGCCATCTCGTACCGGCTGGGCGATACCTGGTCACCGGCCCTCCCCGAGTATGAGGCGCTCGGGGAGATGGTGGCGGAATTCGCCAACAGTATCCGGCAGCGGCGCCCTTCCCGAACCAGCGGCGCTTCCGGTCTCCGGGTGCTCTGTGTGCTGGAGGCAGTCAGCGACAGCCTCCGTGCCGACGGGAAGGCCAGCGTTGTGGTCGGCAACGAACCGAAACTTGAGGTCAGCAGATGAGCACACTCCAAGGAGCACACGTCCTGGTCACCGGCGGAGCGGGAACCATCGGGTCCACGGTCGTGGACCAACTGCTGGACGCCGGCGCCGGCAGGATCGATGTGCTGGACAACTTGGTCCGCGGCCGCCGGGCCAACCTCGATCCGGCCCGCTCCAGCGGACGGGTGCACCTGATCGAAGGGGACATCCGCGACCGGGACCTGGTCCATGACTTGTGCCGCGGCAAGGACATTGTCTTCCACCAGGCAGCCATTCGCATCACCCAATGCGCCGAAGAGCCTCGTCTTGCCCTTGAGGTGCTGGTGGACGGGACGTTTAATGTGCTCGAAGCAGTGTCCGCCCAGCGGGTCGGCAAGCTCGTGGCGGCGTCCAGCGCCTCTGTCTACGGCCTGGCGGAGACCTTTCCGACCGCCGAACGCCATCACCACCACAACAACGACACATTTTACGGCGCAGCCAAGTCCTTCAACGAGGCCATGGCCCGTAGTTTCCGCGCGATGCACGGCCTGGACTACGTGCTGTTGCGCTACTTCAACGTGTACGGTCCGCGGATGGACGTCCACGGCCTCTACACCGAGGTGCTGGTTCGCTGGATGGAACGAATCGACGACGGGCTGCCGCCCCTGATCTTCGGCGACGGACAGCAGACCATGGATTTTGTGCACACGAGGGATGTGGCACGGGCCAATATCCTGGCCGCTGGCAGCCCGGTGGACGCGGGCGTCTACAACGTCGCCAGCGGGGTCGAAACCAGCCTGCTGGAACTGGCTGAAGCACTATTGCGGGCCATGGGTTCGGAACTGGCCGTAGAGCACGGCCCCGACCGTGCTGTGAACGGGGTCGTCCGACGCCAGGCGGACACGGGCGCGGCCACACGCGAGCTTGGTTTCAGTGCCGAAACCGGGCTAGCGGACGGGCTGCGCGAATTGGTGGACTGGTGGCGGCCGCTGCGCGCCGAGATTGCGGACGCCAGGGTCGGGGGCGCGCGGTGACGGCCGGCAAGAACCCGGTCCTGAGCCGGATCAACGTGATGAAGCCGTGGCTCGGAGCCGAGGAAGCCGAAGCGGTAGCCGAAGTGATCGCCTCGGGCTGGGTGGCGCAGGGACCACGCGTGAAGCGCTTCGAAGAAGCCTTCGCGGAGACGCAGCAGGCCGGCTGCGCCGTCGCCGTGTCCAGTTGCACAGCTGCCCTGCATTTGGCACTGAAGGTGGCCGGCATTGGGCCGCGTGATGACGTTGTAGTGCCGTCCTTCTCATTCATCGCCACCGCAAATTCTGTCACCTATGTCGGTGCCCGTCCCGTTTTCGCCGATGTTGAGCCGGACACGGGGAATGTGTCGGTGTCGACACTTGAGGCTGCCCTGACCCCCGCCACGCGCGCTGTGATCGTCGTGGACCAGGGAGGTATGCCGGTTGATCTGGATCCGATCCGTGGCCTGTGCGACCCACTGGGCATCACCGTCATCGAGGACGCAGCCTGCGCGGCGGGCTCAACGTACCGGGGCCGGCCAGTGGGGGCGGGAGCCGAGCTCGCGGCCTGGTCCTTCCACCCCCGCAAAATACTGACCACCGGGGAAGGCGGGATGCTGACCACCGACAACGCGGCCTGGGCCAACCGGGCGCGGACGTTGCGGGAGCACGCCATGAGCGTCTCGGCGAACGAGCGGCACTCCACGGTCTTGGCGCCAGCGGAATCGTATGGCGAGATCGGTTTTAATTACCGGATGACGGATCTGCAGGCGGCCGTCGGGCTCGTGCAGCTGGAACGCCTGGGTGAGGCGGTGTCCCGGCGCCGGGCAATCGCCAATACGTACCGCAGGGCTCTCGCCGGGGTTGAGGGCCTGCGCTTCAGCCAGGACCCCTTGTACGGGACCAGCAATTTCCAGTCCTTCTGGCTCGAAGTACTGCCGGGCTTTGCCCTCGGGCGGGAGGAACTCCTGGCGCGACTGGCCCAGGACGGAATTTCCGCCCGTCGGGGAATTATGGCCGCGCACCGGCAGCCTGCCTACGCCGGGATGGACACCGGGAAAGCTGACCTCTCGGTGACGGAGCGGCTCACGGACAGCACCTTAATCCTGCCCGTATACCACCAGCTGACACCGGACGAGCAGTCCAGGGTGATCGATTCGATAGCCAGGTCTGCCGAGGAAAAGCCATGACGGAGCTCCTTGTGATCGGCGCCAGCGGCCTCGCCCGCGAGGTGCTTTCCTGCGTCCGCGAGAACGGACAATTCGACGTTGTCGGCGTCCTCGACGACGACGACGCCAAGGTAGGTTCTGCCCTTGATGGTGCCCCCATCCTGGGACCCGTCAGCTATGCCCTGCGTTATCCCGCAGCACGGGTCGTCGTTTGCATCGGCGCCGGGCGGGCGCGGGAGCGTGTTGTGGCGCGACTGGCCGGTTTGGGTGTACCGGCCTACCGCTTCGCAACCGTTGTTGATCCTTCGGTGCGGGTCCCTTCCTGCTGCGAGGTCGGCCCCGGAAGCATCCTGCTGGGAAATATCACCCTGACCGCCGCGATCATGGTCGGAAGCCATGTGGTGCTGATGCCTGGTGTGACGTTGACCCATGACGACGTAGTGGAGGACTTCGCCACCTTGGCTGCCGGCGTTTGTTTGGGCGGCGGGGTCAGGATCGGCCGTGCGGCTTACCTTGGCATGAACTCATCGGTCCGTGAAGGCACCACCGTGGGGTCGGGTTCTGTGATTGGCATGGGGGCCGCAGTCTTGGCCGATGTGCCGCCGGACGAGACCTGGGCCGGAGTGCCGGCCCGGGTGCTCAAACCCTCGGCTGCCGCGGCGGGCGCCCGGGGATGACGTTGCCGTTGGAAGCCAGAGTCTGCGTCCCCTTCGTTGACCTGGGCGCTCAGCAGGACGAGATCGCCGAGGAAGTCGACATTGGCCTGAAAGAGGTTTTCGCCCGGACTTCGTTCATTGGCGGCCCCGCCGTGGCGGAATTTGAGCAGGCTTACGCCCGTTTCCTCGACACCGGACACTGCGTCGGGGTGGCCAACGGCACGGATGCGCTGGAACTGGCCCTGCGCGCGTGCGGGGTCGGTGCGGGCGGGGAAGTCATTCTCCCCGCCAACACGTTTATCGCTACCGCCGAGGCGGTGAGCCGGACCGGTGCCGTGCCGGTCCTCGTCGACGTCGACCCGGAGTACCTGCTGATCGACCCGGACCAGGTGGGGCAGGCTGTCACGCGGCGGACCCAAGCGATCGTGCCCGTTCACTTGTTCGGCCAAACGGCATTCGTTGAGCGCCTGGAACCGATCGCGGCCGCGTGCGGCGCAGTGATCATCGAAGACGCCGCCCAGGCCCAGGGCGCCTCCCGCTACGGCCGGTGCGCCGGCACACTGGGATTGGCTGCCGGAACAAGCTTCTATCCGGGCAAGAACCTCGGGGCGGCCGGTGATGCCGGCGCCGTACTGACCGCCGACGGGGACGTCGCCGCCCGAGTCCGGATGCTTGGCGCGCACGGGAGCGCACGCAAATACGAGCACGACGCGGTGGGTATGAATTCACGTCTCGACACCGTCCAGGCAGTGGTACTGAACGCCAAGCTGCGGAGGCTGGCGGGCTGGAACGAACGGCGCCGGCAGGCCGCGTCACGTTACCGGGAGCTGCTGGCGGACGTGCCCGGCGTCGAGCTCCCCCGCAGCGCCCCCGGCAACCTCGATGTCTGGCATCTGTACGTGGTCCGCGTCCCCGATCGGGACCGGGTCCTCGCCGAGCTGAACGCCGCGGGGATCGGCGCCGGCATCCACTACCCGGTCCCGGTCCATCTGAGCGGGGCTTATCGCGGGATGGAGCTCGGCCCCGGGAGTTTTCCGGTCGCAGAACGGGCCGCTCGCGGGATTCTGTCGTTGCCCGTCTATCCGCACATCACCGAGGCTCAGCAGCAGTATGTCGCGGAACGGCTGCAGGCAGCCCTGCGCGGCTCATGACAACGCCGCCGCACACCTGGAGGAACGCCGTGACATCCATCGCCGAAACTGCCGACGTGGCTCAGAGCGCCGTGGTGGGGGAAGGAACGCGAATCTGGCATCTGGCGCAGATCCGGGAGGACGCCATCCTCGGCAGTAACTGCAACATCGGCCGCGGGGCCTACGTGGGCCCCGGCGTTGTGCTGGGGAACAACTGCAAACTGCAAAACTATGCCCTCGTCTATGAGCCGGCCCGCCTGGCGGACGGCGTCTTCGTCGGACCCGCGGCCGTTCTTACCAATGACCTGCACCCGCGGGCCATCACGCCGGACGGAACGCTGAAGGACCCGGATGACTGGGTCGCCGTCGGCGTCACGGTCGGCCGGGGTGCTTCCATCGGAGCCGGTGCCATCTGTATCGGGCCCGCCTCGATCGGGGAGTGGGCGACCGTAGCTGCCGGCGCGGTGGTCACCAGGGACGTGCCGCCCTACGCCGTTGTGATCGGTGTCCCCGCCCGGCAGTCAGGCTGGGTGGGCGAGGCAGGACATCCGCTTAAACAGGCCGGCGCCTGCTGGCTCTGCCCGGCCACCGGCCGCAGTTACATCGAACGCAACGGGCGCTTAACACCGGTGGACTAGGGAGCAAGGAGGCAGCATGGAAAAGCTGGAAATATGCCAGGTCATTCTGGGCGGGACACCGGTAGACCTGATGGAATCCGAAGCAGCGGTAGAGCGGATACTCGCGAGGGTGCGGGAGGGCGGCGGAAATCCTCCGCTGGGGGTGGCGTCGGTCAACCTCGATCATGTGCACCATTTTGGTACCGGCGGCCGGTGGTCGGGCACCTTGCATGCCAATCCGGCAAGCAGGGTGGATTGGCTCTATTTCCTGGACGGGGCACCCCTGGTTTCCCAATCCCAACGTATTACCGGGCGCCGGTGGCCCCGGCTGGCCGGGAGCGACCTGGCAGCCCCGATCCTGGCACGGGCAGAGCAGCTTGGGCTGAGGGTAGGATTTCTCGGCGGCTCGCCACCGAATCAGCGGCTGTTGGCGCGGAAGATCGCGCAGGAGCACCCCGCGCTGCAGCTCGGCGGCATGTGGTCCCCGAGCCGGGAGGACTTGGCCTCCGTGCAGGAGTCCGGGCGTATTGCCCGTGAGATTGCCGATTCGGGCACCCAGATCCTCTACGTCGGACTGGGAAAGCCGCGCCAGGAACTCTGGATAGACGAGTATGGGCCGTCTACCGGGGCCACCGTTCTGCTGGCCTTCGGCGCGGCGGTGGACTTCCTCGCCGACCGGGTTCAGCGCGCGCCTGAATGGTTTAGCCAACACGGACTGGAATGGGGATACCGGCTGGCCCGTGAACCAAGGCGGCTGGCGGGCCGTTACCTTGTTGACGGGCCACCTGCTTACCTGACATTGCGGACAGGGTCCAGAGCCGTTCCCGCCGTCCGCACGGATTCGCTGTCCCATGCGGCCCCTGCGCCGCGGACTCCGGGCCGCTTCACCGGAGCGGAGGGTGCCGCGGACGCCGTCGTTGTTATTGTGACCTTCAACAGCGCAGGGTGCGTTGAGGGCCTGCTGGAAACCCTGCGGGAAGAAACGGCGGACCTGAGGCTGAGGGTTCTTGTGGCTGACAACTCGTCCAGCGATGGCACCTTGGATGTGGTGCGCCGCTGCCATCCTGACGTCCAGGCCTTCAGCACGGGCGGCAACCTGGGCTATTCCGGCGGCATCAACGCCGCCATGTTGCGGGCCGGTGATGCCGCCACCGTGGTGGTGCTCAACCCCGATTTAACGGTGGCACCTGGCAGTATCCGGACCCTGATGCACCGACTGAATGCTTCGCAGGCCGGGGCCGTGGTTCCACGGCTGGTGAACGAATGGGGGGTGGCCAGCCGCTCGCTCTTCCGGGAGCCGAGCATTGCCACTGCCGTGGGCGACGCGCTGCTGGGCCGCCGCGCGCCCAACCGGCCCGGCTGGCTCGCCGGAACTGACTACTCGCCGGAAAGCTACGCCCATCCCCATCCCGTGGATTGGGCTACCGGTGCCGCGCTGATGGTCCGGCGTTCGCTGGCGGATGCCCTGCCGTGGGACGAGTCCTATTTTCTCTACAGCGAGGAGACTGACTTTTTTCGGAGCCTGCGCACGATGGGTGAAACCGTCTGGTACGAGCCCGAGGCTGTTATGCGCCACACCGGCGGGGCCTCCGGCAGTTCACCGGAGCTGAACGCGCTCTTGTCCGTCAACCGTGTCCGCTACATCCGCAAATACCATTCCGGCGCCTATGCCGCCGTGTTCCGCGGCGCCGTTGTGCTCTCTGAAGTCCTGCGCCTATGGAAGCCCGATCGCCGCGGCGTGCTGCGGACGGTACTCAACGAGGGCAGTTGGACTGCCCTGCCGGGACCGGGAAAAAGCGCGGGCGAGGACGCGGACGCCGGGGCTTTCCCGCACGGTTCGGTGATCATTCCGGCGCACAATGAAGCGGCCGTGATCGCGCGGACCTTAGCGCCGCTGGCCCGGCTGGCTGCGAAAGACCAGCTGGAGGTCATCGTGGCCTGCAACGGTTGTGGCGATGAGACCGCAGCCATCGCCGGACGATTCGAGGGCGTGAAGGTACTGGAATTGGAGCAGCCGTCCAAGACGGCCGCTCTGAATGCCGGGGACGCCATCGCCTCGCACTGGCCGCGGCTGTACCTCGATGCGGATGTGCAGATCAGCGCCGGCACCGTGCGGGCCGTCCTCAATACGCTGCTCTCCGGGCGCATTCTGGCCGCCCGTCCCGCCGCCCGCCTCGACCTTCAGGACGCGCACCCGCTCATCCACTCGTACTACTGCACACGGCTGAATCTGCCCGCGACCCAGACGGGGCTCTGGGGCGGGGGTGTTTACGGACTGTCCAAAGAAGGGCGGGGGCGGTTCCTGAAATTCCCTGAACTCACCGCAGATGATCTATTCGTGGACCGTCTCTTTGAGCCGGCGGAAAAGGCCGTTCTGGACGTGGAACCGGTAGTTATTTGTCCGCCGAAAACGCCCAAGGATCAAGTGGCCGTGCTGCACCGCATATACCGGGGCAACGCCGAACAGGGCAGAAGCCACAGTACGGCGGCCCAAACACTGGCCCAGGTAGTTCGTACCATCCGTGGCCCGTTCTCCGCCGTCAACGCCTCGGTATATCTGGGATTTGCCCTGGCGGGCCGCCGCCTCGCCGCGCACCCGGCAGTGTGGGAACGTGACGCCAGTAGCCGCCAAGCGGGTGCCGCCGGGGCGGCGGGCTGACCGGGGGCACGGGAACAGCCCAGCCGTTACGGGCGGCTGGGCGCAGACACCGCCGCTGAGCCCGGAAACGGCTGTTTTCGGGCCGGACGCCGGCCGGTGGCAATTTCCCGCCGCCTCATTTTACGTGTCCCGGTTCGCCGATCCGTGCCGGACCGTGGCCGGACGGCAGACCCTGCGCCGGGCCGGCGAGTTGCGCCAGCAGGTCACGGATTTCGGCGAGCAGGGCGGTGTCCGCCGGGAGCGCTTTCTCTTCCGGCTCCGCGGTTGCGAGGCGCTTCTTGACCAGGCGGTTGATCCGGTTCATCGGAGCCACAAAGAGGAAGTAGACGACCCCCGCGGTGATCATAAACGTGACGAACGCCGTGATGACCCCGCCAAAGTTAACAAAGGTCTTCTCGTTTCCCGGCCAGATGTGGAATCCGAGCCCGTCTGTTTCGACTCCGCCGACCGCAGCAATGATGGGGTTCACGATGTTTGAGGTGAACGCGCCGACGAGGGCTGTAAATGCAGTGCCAACAACGACGGCGATGGACAGTTCGATCACGTTGCCGCGCAGGATGAAGTCCTTGAATCCTCTGAGCATGGGTCCTCCGGTGTGCTGTGAGATAAAAAAATCTGTGCGCCGTCCCGCGGGCGCGGGGGATCAACCGGTAGACGTTATCACTTCCCGGCGAGGTTCCATTGAACGGCTGGGAAAGCCGGTTCCAGGACCGTCCGGCGTAGCATCGCTCCTGGCTGCCAGCGCCGCCGTCGTAACCAATGGACTGCTGGAAAGGTGCCGCCAACCCGTGAAAATGCTTGCCGAGCTGTTCAGCATTGCGCCCGGCAACAAGGACCACCAGACCGCCGTGCGTTGCGCCATCGGTGTTTTTGTCCCGCTGATCACGCTGGTGTTCCTGGACCGCCTGGATCTGGCGATCTTCGCGTCCTTCGGCGCTTTCACCGGGATTTACGGCCGTAATGAACCGCAGGCCAGGCGCTGCGGGCTGCAGCTGAAGGCCGGTGCACTGATGCTCCCTTGTGGCGGCGGGCCTGGCCGGAACCCTCGCAACGCTGGTTGGACAGCTTCTGGGCGTTGGCCACAACTACTGGGCAATGGTGGCCGCCGTAGTCCCGCTCGTGGGCCACACCACCCGGCACCGGGTAAGCCGCGGGCTGCAAAGAATCGTTGGCACCGCGATCGGGCTGGTACTCCTGGCCGGGATCCTGCTCCTGCAGCCCGCACCCTGGCAGACCGTTCTGGTGATCGCCGCCTGCCAGTTCGGCGCGGAGATGTTCATCGCCCGCCACTACGGGCTGGCCCAGATCTTCGTGACCCCGCTGGCCCTGCTTTCGACCCTCCTGGTGGCTCCCTCGGCACCGGGCATACTGTTGCGCGACCGGATCATCGAAAACCGTCATTGGAGCCGCCGTCGGGGTCGCCGTTGTGCTGGCCCCGACGGTGCGGCGCCGTCTTCGACTCCGGCAGCCCCGCTGGCCGGGTACTGTCGGTGCCCCGGGCCGGACAAGGCTCCGGGTCTAAGGTCTCTGTCCGGTGCCTTGTGCAACCGGGAGGCTAGTCTGGAGGAGAACTAGGCTACGGGGGTTGCTGGTGGAAGCCGCACAGGCGCAAATCCGGGACGTGCTTGACGTCAGCGGACTGGTCAAACGCTATGGGGAGCTCACCGCCGTCGGCGGCGTCTCCTTCCACATCGGTGCCGGCGAAACCTTCGGGCTGCTGGGACCCAATGGCGCCGGGAAAACGACAATCATCTCGATGGTCGCGGGCCTGATCGCCGCCAACGAAGGAACCGTCCGGGTGGCCGGCCAGGAGATGGATCCGTCCCGGACGGAGGCCAAGCGGAACATTGGCCTGGTCCCACAGGAACTGGCCATCTACCCGGACCTGACGGCCCGGGAAAACCTGAAATTCTTCGGCCGGCTGCAGGGTCTCACCGGCAGCCGCCTCACCCAGCGCACCAACGAAGTGCTGGAGCTGATAGGTCTCGCCGACAGGGCCGGCGACCAGACCAAGAAGTATTCCGGCGGTATGAAGCGCCGGCTGAACATCGGCATCGGACTGCTCCACCGTCCCACCCTGCTGATCCTGGATGAGCCGACCGTCGGGGTGGATCCGCAGTCCCGCAACGCCATTCTCGAGTCCGTGGAGAAACTCTCGGTCGACGGCATGGCGGTCCTCTACACAACCCACTACATGGAGGAAGCCGAGCGGCTCTGTGACCGGATCGCGATCATTGACGAAGGCCGGATTCAGGCAGAGGGCACGCGGGAGCAACTGATCACGCTCACCGGCGGCGTGGACCGGATTAATCTTCGCGGCGACGGCAGCATGGCGCGGGCGGCGGAGGTCCTCCGGGAATTGCCCGCCGTGCAGCATGTCGACAACGACGGGGCCGGACTGATGCTGACTGTCAGCGACGGCCCCACAGCGCTCGCGGGAATCGTCACCGGCGCCGCCAGCGCCGGGATGTCGGTAACATCCGTGGAAATCGTCCGGCCGGACCTCGAGTCCGTCTTCCTGCACCTGACCGGCAAAGCGCTGAGGGACTGAGATGCGGGGTCTGTGGGCCATGGTCGCGAACGACCTCCGCCAGCGAGTCCGGGACAAGAGCGTATTCATCTTTTCCCTCATCGTCCCGCTCGCACTGATGGGAGTGCTGAGCCTGGTCTTTGGTGGCCTCGGCGAGGACACCGTTGACCTGAAGCCGGCTACCGTGGTCGCCAGCGCGGACGACGCCGACCAGTTGGGGTCCGTTTTGCTCAGCGCCGTCGATGCACTCGAGATCATGGACGTGACCATCAAACGGGTCCCGGCGGCAGATGTCCGCAGCGAAACGAAGGCCACCGGCGCCGACCTCGGCATCATCATTCCCGAGGGCTTCAGCAATGCGGTGCTCACCGGGCAGGCCGCGCCGGTCCAGCTGGTCGAGGGCAACAACGGGTCGCTGGAAACCTCAGTGCTGATCACCGCCGTCAAGGGGGTCCTGGACCAGTTCGCCGCCGGAACGGTGACAGCGGCCGCCGGCGGCCTGTCCGGGCTGCCGGACCAGGATCTCGCAGCGCTTGCCCGGCAGGCCGTGGACGGACCGCAGTTACTCACCCTGACCGAAGGGAAAGCCGCCGCGGAGCAACTCTCGCTGCGCGGCACACTGGTGGGGGGGCAGGCCGGGCTCTTCCTGATGTTCACCGTCGGGTTCGGCGTGCTGGGGCTGCTGGCGGAACGGGAGCAAGGGACACTGGCCCGGCTGCGGTCGATGCCGGTCTCCGGCTTGATGATCATCACGGCGAAGGCCTGCACCGGCTTTATCCTGGGCGTGCTTGCCACAACTGTCCTGCTCACTGCCGGTTCCCTGCTGTTCGGCGTCTCCTTCGGCTCGCCGCTGGTGGTGGCCGCCCTGATCCTCAGCGTCGTGACCGCCGCGACCAGCCTGACGTTTGTTGTCGCGCGGGTGGTCCGGACGGCTGAACAGGCCAACGCGGCGCAGTCCGTCCTTGCCATGGTGCTGGGAATCGCCGGTGGAGCGTTTTTCCCGGTCCAGGGCACCGGGTTCGCCGCAACGCTGCTGGACCTCAACCCGATCGGCGCGTTTATTCGGGGGCTCGGGATCTCCGCCGGCGGCGGGAGCCTCGGCGACGTGACGGGGCCGATCGCCGTTATGCTTGCTTTCGCCGCTGCGGGGCTGCTGCTCTCAAGGGTTTTGCCGGACCGGGGGGCGCAGGCATGAGCGCCGTGATCGCGATCGCCACTGTGGAACTCCGGCGCTTCCTGCGCGACAAGTCGAACATCTTTTTTGTCTTCGTTTTCCCCCTTATGCTGATCCTGCTGCTTGGTTCGCAATTCGGGGCCGGCAGCGGCCAGGCCAGGGTGACTATCTCAGGTCCCGCCAGCGAACTTTCCCGGGCCCTGACCGCGGAGCTCCAGTCAGCGGGCGTGGCGGTCTCAACAACGGGGGCGGACGCGGCGAGGTCGGACCTCAGCCGCGGACGCACCGACGTCGGGGTGTTCCTGGATAACTCCGACGCGGCGGCGTTCGACGCCGGACGGCCAACGGAGCTCGACGTCGTGATGGCCTCGCAGTCCTCCGCGCTGACCGTTATGCAGCAGGTCCGCACCGCCGTGCTGGCAGCCGGCCTGGAGCGCAGCCAGCTCGCCGCCCTGACCGGCGCCGGCATCCCGGCCGAGCGGGCCCGGACGGCCCTGGACCAGGCCGCCGTGCAGATAGCGGCGCCGACCGCGGAGATCGTTAATACCAACGACGTTGCGCAGGAGTTCCGCGGGCTGGGCAGGTTCGATCTCGGCGCCTCGCAGCAGTTGCTGCTTTTTGTGTTCCTCAGCTCCCTGACCGGTGCGGCCACCCTCATCCAGGCACGCCGGTTCGGGGTGGTGGGCCGGGTGATGTCCGCCCCGGTTTCCAGTGGCCAGATCGTCGCCGGGCAGGCCCTGGGGCGGTTTGCCATCGCCTCCGTCCAAGGCGGTTTTATCATGGCCGGCACCGCGCTGCTGTTCGGCGTCGACTGGGGCAATCTATGGCTGTCGGCGCTGGTACTGGTGATCTTTTGCGCCGTGTCCGCAGCAGCTGCGATGACGGTGGGCTCGGTGATGGACAACGACACCGCGGCCGCCGGCGTGGGGGTGGGCGGCGGACTGGTCCTCGGCGGACTGGGGGGCTGTATGGTTCCGCCGGAGTTCTTCCCGGAAGCGCTGGCCGCGGTCTCCTTCGCCACGCCGCACCGCTGGGCCTATGAGGCGTTCGCGGCCATCCAGCGCCGTGACGGCACCCTGGCGGATATCCTGCCGCAGCTGGGGGTCCTCGCGGGAATGGCCGCGGCACTGCTCCTGTTGGGCACCTGGCTGCTGCGGCGAAGCCTCAACCGGGCCTTGTAGGGGCGGTTCCGGGTGTCCCGGCCCCGGACGGCACCGGGGCCTGCGGCGTAGAGTGGAAGCAGAATCCATTCAGCGGAAGAGGAGTCCATGGCTAACTCCGGCACCGGGGACTCCGTGGTGGACCGTGTGGTGCGGCTGATAGCAGCCTTCCCCGCCGGCGTCACAGTTCTCCCGCTCTCCGAGCTGGCGCAGCGGGCCAGCCTGCCGCCGAGCACCGCCCACCGGCTGGTGAGGCAGCTCGCCGGACATGGACTCCTGGATGTGGGCAGCGGCGGTTCCGTCCGGCTGGGCTTGCGCCTGTGGGAGCTGGTGAACCGGAATTCGCCCACCGTGGCCCTCCGCCAGGCGGCCATGCCGTTTATGGAGGACATTCAGCAGGTGCTTAACCAGAACGTGAACCTGGCCGTGCTGGAGGGCTGGGAAGCGCTGTTCGTCGAGCGGCTCTCCCGCCGCGGCTCCGTCGCGAACCGGGCGCAGATCGCAGGCCGTATGCCGGTGCACGTTTCCTCTGCCGGGATGGCACTGATGGCAAACCAGCCGGCCGAGGTCCAGGCCGGGTATCTTGAGCAGTTCAACGATCCTGCCGGCAGGGTCCGGCGGGAGGAACTCCGGAGCCTGCTTGAGGAGACGGCCGGCCACGGTTTTGCGCAGCTGGCCGGAGGTGTGGACCCGGACACGTGGGGGATTGCAGTCCCCGTGCGTGATGCGAGGAACCGCACTGTCGCGGCGCTCGGCGTGGTTGTGCCGCTGCGTGAAATGCGTCTGCAGGCGCTGGTTCCTGCCCTTCAGACGGCCGCCCGCGGGATCGGACGGCAGCTTTCGCCGGCAGGGACGACGTCTCAATTCCATTCAGCGGAATTTCTGTAACGCCGGTCACGTGTCCGGGCGCACACTGTAGCCAAAGAGAACATCCGGCCCCGGACGCCCAGCAGCCCGGGCCCCGCAACGAAGCGAGGACAACATGGCACAGCGCAGAGTCATCACCACCCAGGTCGCGATCATGGGCGCCGGCCCGGCAGGGCTGATGCTCTCGCACCTGCTGGCCAAACAGGGAATCGAATCCACCGTGATAGAGATCCGCAGCCACCAGGAAATCTCGGAAACCGTCCGTGCGGGCATCCTGGAACACGGTTCCGTGAATATGCTCGTGGACAGCGGCGTCTCGGACCGCGTCCTGCGCGACGGCGACCGGCATGACGGGATCGAACTGCGCTTCAACGGCGAGAGCCACCGCATCGACTTCCAGGACCTCGTTGGGGAGTCGGTCTGGCTCTATCCCCAGACCGATGTTTTCCTCGATCTCGCCGCCCGTCGCCAGAGCGACGGCGGCGATGTCCGCTACGGCGTCACCGACAGCACCATCCACGACCTGGAGAGCAAGCCGAGGGTCTGGTTCACCGATGCCGAGGGAGTGGACTGGGAGCTGCAGGCGGACTTCATCGTAGGCGCGGACGGCTCGCGCAGCCACAGCCGCTTCCAGATTCCGGAGGCGCAGCGCACGTGGTATTTCCACGAGTATCCCTTCGCCTGGTTCGGGATCCTGGCCGAGGCTCCGCGCAGTTCCGATGAACTGATTTACGCCAACTCCGAGAACGGCTTTGCCCTAATCAGCCAGCGGACCGAAACTGTCCAGCGGATGTATTTCCAGTGCGATCCGAACGAGGACGTCAACAACTGGAGCGACGACCGGATCTGGGACGCCTTCCGCAGCCGGGTCAACGGCAACGGCTTTGAGCTTAAGGAGGGCCCGGTCATCGACAAGATGGTCCTGAAGTTCCGCAGCTTTGTGCACGCACCGATGCGGCACGGCAAGCTCTTCCTCGCCGGCGACGCCGCCCACACGGTCCCGCCGACCGGCGCCAAGGGCCTGAACCTGGCGCTGCATGACGTCAAGGTGCTGTTCGAGGGCCTCGACAGCTTCTATACCTCAGGTAACTCCGTGCTCCTGGATGCTTACAGCGACCGGGCCCTGGACCGGGTCTGGAAGGCCCAGCAGTTCTCCTACTGGATGACGTCCATGCTGCACACCCCCGTGGGGGCCGACGATTTCGCCCGCGCCCGGCAGCTCGGCGAACTCAACTCGCTGGTGGCATCGCGCCACGGGCGTGCCTACCTCGCCGAGGCGTACACCGGCTGGCCGGGCGCGCATTAGCCGTCCTGTCCGACGCGCCCTGCTTCGGCGCGGGACGCGGCTCAGGCCATGGCGGTGTGCGCGGCGGTGTGCGAGTCGATGCCCTTCGCATAACAATACGAGTGCTCCACGCCGACGTACGGGCCGAAGTTCGGCACCGGGACGAAGCCGGAGTTTTCGTAGAATTGCCGGCCGTCGGTCTGGACCGAGCCTGCCTCCGCGGTGATGGAAATGATGCCCAGGGAATGGGCCTGCGCTTCCAGTGCCGCAAGGATGGAGCTGGCCACCCCGGAGCCGCGGGTGTATGGGAGTACATAGAGCCGTTTGATCTCGGCGGTGTGCGCATCGAGGATGCGCAGGCCGCCGCAGCCCACCGGCTGGCCGGAGGCCTTGTCGTGGGCGACCAGGAACACGGCCGTGTCCGCCTCGGACGGCGGCGGGCCGGGTTCGTGGTCATCCCGGCCGAAGCGGGCATCGAGTTCGGCCTGCTGGGCGGCGCGGAGATCCGCACCCACCGGGTTGGCCCAAGTGACCTGCCGGATGTTGAGCCGCGGGTTGGTCTGCATGGCTTCCTCGCTTCGCCGAAGGGTTATGCAGATCAAGGCTAGGCAGTGCCGGTTTCGGCAGTGTTTCCTGCGCGTTAGGGTTCGAAGAATTTCGTTAGCGGGGGCGGCCGGTGGGGTCTTCCGCCGTCGGATCCGCCAGGGCCAGGCCGCCCACGGGACTGTCGTCCCAATGGATGAGCCGCCAGCCGGCGTCGGGGTCCCCTTCCAGCGCCACGATCCCGGTGTTGGCGAGGACATGGCGTGCGGCGAAGTCCGGCGCCACGTTCGCGGCCCGGCGCCCTGCCCAAGCCCGGATCGCGGCGCCGTGGCTGACCACGGCCACCGCCCCGGCGCCGCCGCTCGCCGCGGCCGCGTCGGCGATCCGTGCGATCGAGGCGTCATAGCGCTCGAAGAACTCGTGCCCGCTGGGTCCGGCCGGCATCCTGCGGTCCAGTTCCCCGGCCGCCCACTCAAACACAGTAGTGAGGTAACGCAGGTGAGATTCCTTGTCGGTGAGCTTCTCCAACGCCCCTGCCTCGATCTCCTGCAGCCCCGCCAGCACCTCGATCTCCAGGCCGCGGACGGTCGACAGCGGCGCAGCCGTGATCTGGGTGCGGATCAGGGTCGAGGCGAACAGCAGCTCGATCTGCTCATGCGCCAGCGACCGCGCCAGGGCGGCTGCCTGCCGCTCGCCGAGCTTGGTCAGCCCTGGACCCGGGTGGGCGGTGTCCAGTTGTCCCAGGACGTTCCCGGGGGTCTGGCCGTGGCGGATGAGCAGGAGCCTCATGCCAGGTGGTCCACCAGCTGGTCCGCGATTCCGGTGTACTTGCCGGGGGTCAGCGCGAGCAGCCGGGCTTCGGCGTCGGGGGACAGGCCCAGGCTCTGCACAAACTCCTGCATCCGGGCCGCGTCGACTCGCTGCCCGCGGGTCAGGTCCTTGAGCCGCTCGTAGGGGTTTTCCATCCCTTCCACGCCGGCGATCGCTTCCGCCCGCATCACCATCTGGATGGCCTCACCCAGGACTTCCCAGTTGGTGTCGAGGTCCGCGGCCAGCGTCTCTTCGGCGACCTTGAGCCGGTCCAAGCCCTTCGCGACGTTGGAGATGGCCAGCAGCGAATGGCCGAACGCCACACCAATGTTGCGCTGCGAAGAGGAATCCGTGAGGTCCCGCTGCCAGCGGGAAGTGACCAGGGTGGATCCCAGGACGTCCAGCAGCCCGGCGGAGATCTCCAGGTTGGCCTCGGCGTTTTCGAAGCGGATCGGGTTGACTTTGTGCGGCATGGTGGAGGATCCGGTGGCTCCCGCGACCGGAATCTGCACGAAGTAGCCAATTGAGATGTAGCTCCAGATGTCTGTGCAAACGTTGTGCAGGATCCGGTTAAACCGCGCGACGTCGGCGTACAGCTCCGCCTGCCAGTCGTGGCTTTCAATCTGGGTGGTCAGCGGGTTCCAGCTCAGGCCCAGGCCCTCAACAAAGCTCTTGGCAACGTGCTGCCAGTCGGCACCGGGTACGGAGGCGACATGGGCGGCGTAGGTGCCGGTCGCGCCGTTGATTTTTCCGAGGTATTCGGTCCGGGCGATGCGGTCCAGCTGCCGGGTCAGGCGGTGCGCGATAACGGCAAGTTCCTTGCCGAGCGTGGTGGGAGTTGCCGGCTGGCCGTGCGTGCGCGAGAGCATCGGCACGGACCGGTTCTCCTCGGCCATGGCGCTGATCTGCGCAACGAGCTTGCGGGCGGCGGGCAGCCAGACGTCCTCGACGGCGCCCTTGATGCCGAGGGCGTAGGAGAGGTTGTTGATGTCCTCGGAGGTGCAGCCAAAGTGCACCATGGCCGTCAGGTCCTCGATGCCGATCCCGGGCAGGCGGCGGCCGATGTAGTACTCCACGGCCTTGACGTCGTGCACCGTGACGGCTTCGATGTCCGCCAGTTCCGTGATTGAACCGGCGTCGAATTCGGTGACGATAGCGCGCAGCTTCTCCTGCTGCGCCGCGCTCAGGGGGCCGGCGCCCGGCAGCACGTTGTTGCCGGTCAAGTGAATCAGCCATTCAACCTCGACGGCGACCCGGTCACGGTTCAGGGCGGCCTCGGACAGGTAGTCGACCAGCGGCGCGACGGCGGACTGGTACCGGCCGTCCAGCGGGCCGAGCGCGATCTGTTGTGGGGAGTCGGCGAGGGCCAGGCGTCCGGACGGCGTGCGGGTATCGGCTGTGGCGGCAGTTTCAGGCATGCTCCGATTCTTTCACGAAGTCGTGCCGGGCTTTAAGTGTGCTGAACCATGTGACTTCCGGCAGCTTCCCCCTCCCCGGCGCCGCCTTCACCGGCGGTTGTCCACATGGCGCCGCGGGGGGCTTTCGGGTGCTCACCGGGGTCCCTAGCGTCGGTGTTATGGACAGCGGGACAGCCGGAATCAGCGTTGGTGCGGGCGGCACATCCTCCGGGGCCTTGTTGGCCGCGGAGGCCGAGGCGTGCGCATCACGCAGTTATGAGGTTCAGCAGCTTGCTGCCCGGCTGGCTGGCTGCGCCGACCGCGCCGACGCCGCGCTCGCGGATCTGGTCAGGCTGGAACTGCAAAGCTGGCAGTCCCCGGCCGGCCGGGCCTACCGGACGGCGCTGTCCGTGCAGGCCGCGTCCCTGCGCCACGGCCGGATTGCATTGCACGATGCCGTGGCCGCAGTGCTTCGGCATGCCGGGAGCGTGGCGGTGGCCCAGGGACGGCCAGGCTACTGATGGCCGGGGCCCCGCCGGACGGTTCCGGGGCAGCGCCTGTCCCGGCTGCCCCGGTGGATGGAACGCTGCAGATCCGTGGCGGCGTGGGCGGGCTCAGTTTCCAGTTTGAGGAGTTACTGGCGGGAGCATCGGCACTCGAGAGGATCGCCGGGGAGCTGGCGGAGGCGGAAGCGGAAACAGGCAGGGTACGCCGCGCGCTGCTGCCGTACCAGCCCGACCCGCACGCCTACGGCAGCCAGCCAATCCTCGCGGTCGGGGAAGGTGCCCGGGCCGTGGGCCAAGTCCGGATCGGATTGGAACGGCTTTGCCGCGAGGTCCGGGCGAGCCACCGTGAGTATGAGTTCGCCGAAGCCCGGAACGCCTTGCTGCTGCGGATCGGCCGAAGCGGCCCGGGCTTCCTCCCGCTGTGGGGGCTGGCCGGTCTGCCTCCCATCACCCTCCGCGACACGGTGGAGGACGAGGTGGCTATGGCCCCCGGGAGGCTGGCGCTGCTGCTTGGGCTACCGGCGGGCCCCGCCGTTGCAGGCGGTTCCGGCGACGGGGCCGGTGTCCGCTCTGCCATCCGCGGTTTGGCGGCCGTCCCGGGCCTGGAGTTCCTGCGGCCCCGACCCGTGCACATCGCGGCCAGCGAAACGTGGACGGAGGATGTCGACGTCTCACCGGCCGGACTGCTGCTGCGGGCCGGGGCAATCGGCCGCAACAGCGGTGATATCGAGATCCTCCGCATGCAGGACAACGGCCACCCGGCATGGGTGGTGATCATCCCCGGAACACAGGTGGATGGGCCCCAGCAGGGGACCAACCCGTTTGACACGGCAGGCATCGCTGAGGCCTTGGGGTACGACTCGGCCGGGACTGCAGCGGCCATCCGGCAGGCACTGGCAGCGGCGGGCGCCGGGGCAGGAGACCAGGTGGCCGCCGTCGGCTACAGCCAGGGTGGTATCCACGCCATGAACCTTGGCCGGGACAAGGCATTCCTGGCCGCCTACGAGCTGAAGTTTGTGCTCACGGCAGGTTCCCCGGTGGGCGGGATTGAACTTGCCGGCGGTGCCAGCAGTCTGCACCTGGAACATGTTCAGGATTGGGTCCCCGGGGCGGACGGAGTGCCCAACCCCGACACGAAGGAACGGGTGACCGTCACGCTAACCAGCCCGATTCCCGCACCTGAATGGCTGGGTCCGGGCCTGGGGCCGGGCCACGACCTGGGACGTTATGCCGAGGGTGCCCGAGACATCGCGGTCAGCCGGGATCCCTCGCTGCAGGCTTCCACAGCCGCGCTCGCGGCAGTGGTTGGCGCGGGCGGACCCGCCGCGGTGACTCGGTTCTCCCTCCGGCGCGAGGCTATGCCATCGCCTCGGCGCTCGGCGCCGATGGCTCCGGGGCCGCGGCGCAACCCCGGGGAAGTCACGGGACCGGCAACCCAACGGCCAGCGGCCTAGCCTGCGCAGGCCCGGCCGATGGGTTCGCGCAGACTTCCTAGCGGTCGAGCGCGGGGAGGGCACTCGCAAGGAGCGACACTGCGCTGATTACAAGGGCGGCCAAAACCGCTGTCCAGAAGAAGGTATCAATCGTGAAATGCACAGCGGTGTAGCTGCTGATCCAGGACGTCAGGTAGAGCATTCCGGCGTTGATGACCACGGTGAAAAGGCCCACGGTCAGGATGGTGATCGGCAATGACAGGAGGCTGACGATCGGCTTGACGACCGCGTTGACAACGCCGAAGATCAGGCCGATGAACAGGTAGCCCAGGACGATGCTGAGGGTGTCGTCGCCTGCGGTGGAAATGTTCAGGCCGGTGAGGATCCAACAAGCGATTCCCAGGGCCAGGGCATTGATGATGACGCGTACGATGAAGGAGCGCATGGCCCCATGCTGTCATAAGCCCGGCGGCACGGGCAGGGGCCGTATCTCCCACCCGCGGCAAAGACCCGACGTAGGCTGTTGGTATGACTTCATCAGATAACCCGGCCGGGGGCATCAAGCCACGTCCGGTGGTAGACCTCCTTCCCCGCTACGCGGCCGGCAAGCCGCCAGTCCCCGTCGAAGGCCTGGTCAGCTACAAGCTTTCCTCCAATGAAAACCCGCTGCCACCGATTCCTGCAGTGCAGCAGGCCATCGCAGCGCAGACCGATTTCAACCGCTACCCGGATCCTTTGAGCAGCAAGCTGCGCGGCGCCCTCGCTGCGTTCCTTGGCGTTCCAGCGGAGGACATCGTCACCGGAGCCGGCAGCCTCGGCGCGCTAAACCAGCTCCTGACGACCTTCGCGGGGCAGAACGACGACGGCAAGCCCGACGAGGTCATCTACGCCTGGCGCTCCTTCGAGGCCTATCCGATCTGCGTCGGCCTGGCCGGCGCAGACAGCGTCAGGATCCCGCTGACCGGTGAGGGACGCCACGATCTCGACGCCATGGCCGCAGCGGTGACGGCCCGGACCCGGATGATCCTGCTCTGCACCCCAAACAACCCCACCGGGCCGATCCTGACCACCGCGGACACCGAACGTTTCATCAACCGGATACCCTCGGATGTCCTGGTGGTCATCGATGAGGCTTACCAGGAGTTCGTCCGCGACGAGCACGCCGTCGACGGCATCGAAATGTACCGGAAGTACCCCAACGTTGTTGTCTTGCGGACGTTTTCAAAGGCCCACGGCCTCGCCGGGCTGCGCGTTGGGTACAGCGTGTCCCACCCCGAGCTCACGCAGCACCTGCGCGTAGCCGCCACCCCGTTCGCGGTCTCCCAGATCGCCGAAACAGCTGCCGTGGCATCGCTGCAGCACTTCGGTGATGTTGTAGAAAGGGTACAAAGCATTGTGGACGAACGTGACCGGGTCACGGCCGGGCTGCGGTCGCTGGGCTGGTTCGTGCCGGAGGCGCAGGGCAACTTCGTGTGGCTCGACCTCGGTCCCGACAGCACCGAATTTGCCGCCCTGGCAGGGGAGCGGGCCCTCTCCGTCCGGGCCTTCGCCAACGAGGGTGTGCGGGTCAGCATCGGCGAAGCCGACGCCAATACCCGGTTCCTTGAGCTCTGTGCGATCTATACAAAACCGCCACGGCGTTCCTAGCGCTTAACATAACGGCCGAGGCTGGCCGGCTGAGGATAAAGTTAGGACCAGTAAGCCAAAATATATGCCGGCCCGGGAATGCATAACCGGCAGGGCATATATCCCAGCGATTGCGACGCATTCGGATGCGGCAAGCAAGGAGACGGTATGGGCGCCACACATCTGCCCTCTACCGAGTTCGACGGAACCGACATTGAGGATCAGCTCGAGGCTGAAGCCGAAGCCCACGGGGGGGACCCGGATGAGCCGATGGTGCAGTTGCTCGCCCCCGACGGCACGCTCGGCTCGGATCCCGTCTACTCGGAATACGCCGAGCGGCTCGACCCGGAAAAACTGCGCGGCTTCTACGCCGATATGGCGAAAATCCGCCGCTTCGACGTCGAGGCGACTGCGCTGCAACGCCAGGGCCAGCTGGCCCTCTGGGTTCCCCTCACCGGTCAGGAAGCCGCCCAGATCGGCTCCGGCAGGGCCAGCCAGCCACAGGACTACATCTTCCCCACCTACCGCGAACACGGCGTCGCCCTGACCCGCAACGTGGATCTTGCCGAGCTGCTGCGACAGTTCCGCGGGGTGTCCAACGGTGGCTGGAACCCCAAGGACACCAACTTTCATCTCTACACACTTGTCCTCGCCGCGCAGACTCCGCACGCGGTCGGCTACGCAATGGGAATCCAGCGCGACCAGAAGTTCGCGGCGGCCGCCGCAACAGCGAACGGGGCAACGTCGCAGGTTCCGGAGCCCAAGGCGGCCGTTATGGTCTATTTCGGCGACGGCGCCAGCTCCGAAGGCGACGTCCATGAATCCATGGTCTTCGCATCCTCGTATAAGGCCCCCGTCGTTTTTTTCTGCCAGAACAATCACTGGGCGATCTCCGTCCCTAGTTCCGTGCAAACCCGAGTCCCGCTGGCCGACCGGGCCAAAGGCTACGGGTTCCCGGGCATCCGGGTGGACGGTAACGACGTGATCGCCGTCCATGCCGTGACCGAGTGGGCGCTGGAACGTGCCCGCCAGGGCGAGGGCCCGGTGTTGATCGAGGCGTTTACCTACCGTGTCGGCGCGCACACCACGGCTGACGATCCCACGAAGTACCGGGAATCAGCCGAGGAAAGCCGGTGGCGGGCCAAGGATCCGCTGGAACGGCTGGAGAAGTACCTGCGCGCAGAAGGCTTCGCCGACGAGGCATTCTTCGCTCAGGTCAAGGCCGACGGCGACGATCTCGCCGCGTATGTCCGAAAAACCACCCACGACCTGGAAACCCCTGACATCCGGACCGCCTTCGCCAACACCTACGTGGAAGCCCACCCGCTGGTGGCCGAGGAACTGGCCTGGTTCGAGGAGTACAGCGCAGGCTTCGCCGACGATTCGGCGGCCCCGGCAGAAGGTGCCAACTGATGACCACCATGACCATTGCCAAGGCCATCAATGAAGGCCTCCGAGCAACGTTGACGGACCACCCCCGGTCACTGCTGATGGGCGAGGACATTGGGCCCCTGGGCGGCGTATACCGCGTCACCGACGGCCTGATCGCCGAATTCGGTGCCGACCGCGTGGTGGACACCCCGCTGGCGGAGTCCGGCATCGTAGGTACCGCGATCGGGTTGTCCCTGCGCGGGTACCTGCCCATCTGTGAAATCCAGTTCGACGGGTTCGTCTTTCCGGGCTTCAACCAGATCACCACGCAGCTGGCCAAAATGCGTGCCCGCAGCAACGGCAACCTGACGGTACCCGTTGTCATCAGGATCCCTTATGGCGGCGGCATCGGCTCGATCGAACACCACTCGGAGTCCCCGGAGGCATTGTTCGCCCATACCGCCGGACTGCGCATCATCACCCCGTCGAACCCGCACGACGCCTACTGGATGATCCAGCAGGCAGTCGAGTGCCAGGACCCTGTGATTGTTTTCGAACCCAAACGCCGCTACTGGCTCAAGGGCGAGGTCGACACCGGTTCCCCCGGCGCCTCCGCAGACCCGTTTAAGGCCCATGTCCTCCGCGAGGGCACGGACGCCACAGTGGTTGTCTACGGCCCGCTGGTGCCGGTGGCCCTCGCGGCCGCCAATGCCGCCGCCGAGGACGGTCACAGCGTCGAGGTGATCGACCTCCGTTCCATTTCGCCAATCGACTTCGACACCGTCACGGACTCCGTTAAGAAGACCGGCCGGCTGATCGTGGCCCACGAGGCTCCCACCTTCGGCGGCATCGGCGGCGAAATCGCGGCCCGGGTCAGTGAGCGCGCCTTCCACTCCCTCGAGGCGCCTGTGATCCGCGTCGGCGGCTTCCACATGCCCTACCCGGTGGCCAAGGTGGAGGAAGACTACCTGCCGGACATCGACCGGATCCTTGAGGCACTGGACCGTGCCCTCTCCTACTGACTGAGCCCTTCCCTCCCGGCCGCTTCCCGCTGAGGCGCCTTCTCCCAACAAGGACAACATGACTCTCCACAAGTTCAACCTCCCCGATGTGGGCGAAGGACTGACCGAGGCCGAGATCGTCGCCTGGAAGGTTAAGCCCGGCGACACGGTGGCCATCAACGATGTCCTCTGCGAAATCGAGACGGCAAAATCCCTGGTCGAGCTGCCCTCGCCGTTCGCTGGTACCGTCACCGAACTCCTGGTCGCGGAGGGACTGACGGTAGACGTCGGAACCGCGATCATCAGCGTGACCGACGCCCAGGCTGCTGCCGGCGCGCCGGCCCCCAAACCGACGGCTCCAGAACCGACGGCTCCCGATGCGCCGCTTTACGGCACGCTGGCGGAGGACACGCTCGACGCCGTCGAATCGGACGGCCGCCCGGCCGCCGGTCCCCTGGTGGGTTCCGGTCCCAAGGCCGACGCCGTCAAGCGCCGCCGGCGGGTTGCCCCGCCGGCAGCCAGGCAGGCGGTGTCCGCGGCCCCGGCCGCAGAACCGGCAGCGCTGGCTGAGCCGGTCGAGAGCCACGACATCTGGATCAGTCCGGAAGTCGTCGCGCACGCCGAACGCCCGGCCGCGGCTGCCGCGCCGGATCAGCGTCCCACCCTCGGCGGGGCCATCACAGGCCTGGTCAGCCGGGTTCTGGCCAAGCCTCCGGTGCGAAAGATTGCCCGCGACCTTGGCATCGATCTGGCCGACGTCGTCCCCACCGGGGCCCGCGGCGAAGTGACCCGCGAAGACCTGGTCAGTTACCAGTCCCAGCGCGACGCGGAACTGGATAAGGCGGACACTTTCTGGGGCAGGACGGGCAGCCCGCAGGAACGGCGGATCGAGCGGATTCCGGTCAAGGGCGTCCGCAAGGCCACCGCGCGGGCCATGGTCGAGTCGGCCTTTGCGGCCCCGCACGTCAGCATCTTTGTCGACGTCGACGCCAGCCGGACCATGGAGTTCGTCAAACGGCTCAAGGCCTCCCGTGATTTTGAAGGCATCAAGGTTTCCCCGCTCCTGATCCTCGCCAAGGCGGTCATCTGGGCGGCGGCAAGGAACCCGAGCGTCAACGCAACCTGGGTGGACAACCAGGACGGCAGCGACTCCGCCGAGATCCATGTCAAGCACTTTATGAATTTGGGAATTGCGGCGGCAACGCCCCGTGGCCTGATGGTCCCGAACATCAAGAACGCCCAGGACCTGTCGCTAAAAGAGCTGGCCCTGGCCCTGAATGACCTTGCGACCACTGCCCGGGCCGGAAAGACCCAGCCCGCCCAGATGCAAGGTGGGACCTTGACGGTCACCAACATCGGGGCCCTCGGCATCGACACGGGCACACCGATCATCAACCCGGGCGAGGTGGCGATCGTGGCTTTTGGCACCATTAAGCAGAAGCCCTGGGTCCTCGACGGCGAAGTGATTCCGCGCTGGATTACAACGCTCGGCGGCTCGTTCGACCACCGGGTGGTCGACGGCGACCTCTCGGCGCGGTTTATGGCCGACGTGGCGGCGATCCTGGAAGAGCCCGCCCTCCTGCTCGACTGAGCCCCGTGGGTGCTAGGTGCCCGAGTAGCTCGACAGCATCGCGGCCAGGCCCGGATCCCCGCTGATCCCGGCCAGGGCGGCGGCGGCCGCCATCATCACCGCGGCGAAGCCGGAGGTGCACGCGGTGACCACAGCGAAGAACTTCCAGTCCTCGCGCAGGACGCTCCGGATGGTGTCCGGCATCCGGAGCCCGGGGGAGATGACGTTGGGTGCACTGTCGGTGGAGCCGTCGTCCAAAAAAGCGATAACCCGGCCGGCCCCGCGGTCCACCCGCATGGTGCTGATGTGGTTGCCGTGACGGGCCAGGAGTATGTCGTGGCCAACGAGCTGGCGGCGCTGAAGAGTGGGCATTGTGGTCCCCCAAGTGAGAAAGTTGGATGTCCACGCCGGTGGGGGCAGCTCCAATTTTACCGCCGTGCCGATGCTGCGCCCGGCCGGAATCAGCGTGAGGCTAGCCACGGAGGGCAGTGACGCGGCTCAACACAGTTCCTGTCCAGGGCCGGCCGGCGGCATTAGAGTTGCACCAGCCGCCGCCAACCGTGCGGACGCGGATCAAAGGAGATATTGCGTGTTTTCGAGCCCGTTCCCCGATGTGGAAATTCCCGACGTAAGCCTTTATGAGTACCTCTTCGGCGGCCTGGAGGAGGCCGACCTGGAACGGATCGCCCTTGTCGACGGCGTGAGCGGCGCGGAAATGAGTTACCGGAGCCTCGTCGCGCAGATCGACGCCGTGGCCGGAGCCGTCGCGGCCCAAGGACTGGGCGTCCACGGTGTCGCGGCCATCCTGTGCCCCAACGTCCCGGCGTTCGCCGTCGTTTTCCACGGGCTGTTGCGGGCCGGCGCGACGGTAACCACAGTCAACTCGCTCTACACGGCGGACGAAATCGCGCTCCAGTTGGCCGACGCCGGCGCGGAGTGGCTGTTCACCGTCTCCGCTTTGCTCCCGGCAGCCCGGGAAGCTGCCGCCCGCGCCGGTATCCCGGCAGAGCGCCTCGTCGTCCTCGACGGCGCCCCCGGACATCCCTCGCTGCAGGATCTGCTCAGCTCCGGCGCGCCGGCTCCGCAAGTCACCTTCGATTCCGCCACCCACGTGGCCGTTATGCCGTACTCCTCCGGCACCACCGGCCGGCCCAAGGGTGTGATGCTCAGCCACCGGAACTTGATTGCCAACGCTGCGCAGTCCCGCGGACTGCTGAAGGTCGCTCCGGAGGACCGCTTGCTGGCGCTGCTGCCGTTCTTCCACATTTACGGGCTGACCGTGCTGCTGAACTTGGCGTTGTTGCAGCGGGCATGCCTGGTGACAATGCCGAAGTTTGAACTGACCGAGTTCCTGCGCATCATTCAGGACCAGAAATGCAGTTACCTGTTCATCGCCCCGCCCGTGGCTGTGGCCTTGTCCAAACACCCGCTGGTGGCTGATTACGATCTGAGTTCCGTCCACACGACGCTTTCCGGAGCCGCGCCGCTGGATGGCGATCTCGGCGTGAAATTGGGCGAACGACTAGGCTGCCGTGTGCTGCAGGGCTACGGCATGACCGAGATGAGCCCCGTGTCCCACTTGATCCCGGTGGACGCCGCCGACGTCCCCGTCAGCTCGGTGGGCTTTACGGTCCCGAACATGGACTGCCGGCTGCTGGACCCGGCCACAGGGGAGGAGATCGAGGTGCCCAACGAGGGCGTCAGCGCCCCCGGTCACTTGTTGTGCCGCGGACCGAACGTGATGCTCGGCTACCTTAACCGGCCGGAGGAAACGGCGGACACTCTCGACCCGGACGGCTTCCTGCATACCGGGGACATTGCCACCGTCCGTGCCGACGGAGTGGTCACCATCGTGGACCGGCTCAAGGAGCTGATCAAGTACAAGGGCTATCAGATCGCGCCGGCGGAACTGGAGGCGCTGCTCCTCACCCACCCCGGCATCGCGGACGCCGCCGTGATCGGCACGTCCGACGCCGACGGCCAGGAAGTGCCGATGGCGTTTGTCGTGCGCCAGCCCGGGGACGACGGTGCGCGGCTCGACGAGGCCGCAGTCATGGAGTTCGTGGCGGCCAAAGTGGCGCCGTTCAAGAAGATCCGGCGGGTCGAGTTCATCGATGCCGTCCCGAAGTCGTCTTCCGGCAAAATCCTGCGCCGGATCCTCAAGACCTCCGGGACGGCGGCCGGGTAGCCCGGCCCGACGCCACTGGCCGGCGCTTCCTAGTCGGAAGCGTCGGTCTTGGCGATGTAGACATCGCAGGGGGCGTTGTGCGCCACGGAGTTGGCGACGCTGCCGAGCACCCGTCCCAGTCCCTTCATCCGCCGGTTGCCGACCACGATCATCTGCGCACCGGAGCGGTCAGCCTCGGCGATCAGGGCTTCGGCCGGTTTGCCGCGGGCGGCCGCGTAGGTAACGTTCAATGCCGGCGTCCGGAGGCTGTCGGCGACCCGTCGGGCGACCTTCTCGGCTTCACCCGCATCGGAGACAATGAATTTGTCGCTGCCGCTGCCGAAGACTTCGGTCCGGTCGCTGTCGAACGCACTGACCACGTGAAGGGTGGCCCCTTGAATGGCGGCCAGGTCACGGGCAGTGTGCGCGGCTTTCAGGGCAGTCTCGCTGCCATCGACGCCGACAACAATAATTCCGGTCATGAATGCTCCTTTGAGGTCAACAAACTTCTGTGGCCATGGGCCGATGATTCAGGCTACCCCGCAACGATCGCTTCGCGCAGGACCGGCGCCAGCCGCCGGACGCCTTCGCGGATGGATTCCGGCGGGACCGCACTAAAGGCGAGTCGAATCTTGTGGGATGGCTCATCGGAATGGGTGAAGGCAGCCCCAGGAATAAAGACCACCCCGGCGTTAATCGCTTTTGCCAGCAGGGGATAGGTGTCTACGCCCTCGGGCAGGGTCACCCAAACGAAGAAGCCGCCCTCCGGCCGGGTCCAGCTCACGCCCGGCGGCATGAACTCATCCAAGGCGGCCAGCATTGCGGTGCAGCGCTCCTGGTAGAGGCCCCGGTAGGTCTCGATCTGGCCGCGCCAGTCGTAGTCCCGGAGATAGGCGGAGACGAGCATCTGGTTCAGGGTTGGCGGGCATAGTGTGACAGCCTCTGAAGCCAGGTAATAGCGGCGCTGTAGGTGCGCCGGGACGAGCGCCCAACCGATCCGGAGCCCCGGTGCAAAGATTTTCGAGAAGGACCCCATGTAGATTACGTCGTCCGGGTTGGCGGCCCGCAGCGGGATGAGGGGCTTGCCGTCGAACCGGAGCAGCCCGTAAGGGTTGTCCTCAAGCACCAAAATATTCGCATTGCGGCATATATCCACGACCTGTTGCCGCCGCTCCGCGGACAGTGTTACCCCTGAGGGGTTGTTGAAGCTTGGAATGGTGTACAAAAACTTGATGCTCTTGCCCGCCGTCTGCAGAGCGGCGATCTTGGCCTCCAGCAGATCGGGGACGATGCCATCACCGTCCATGGGTACGGTGGCGACCTCGACCTGGTAGGCCTCGAAGGTGTTGAGGGCGCCGACGTAGGTGGGATCCTCAACGAGAACAACGTCGCCGGGGTTGCAGAAGACCTTGGTCGCAACGTCCTGCGCTGACTGCGAGCCGGCGGTGATCACCACGTTTTCGGGTCTGGCGTCCAGGATTCCCTCCGCGGCCATCACTTCGCAGATCTGGCTGCGGAGTTCCTCGGTGCCTTGCCCGCCGCCGTATTGCAGTGCGGTCATACCCTGTTCCGCGATGATCTTCGCGGCGGTCTCGCCGAGCCGTGCCAGGGGCAGCGACTGCAGGTACGGGCTGCCGCCGGCCAGCGAGACGAGGCCGGGGCGCATCGAGATGTCGAAGACATCCCGGACTGCCGATTGCTTGATATTTGCTGCGCGCTCCGAGAACAGATCCTCGTGGCGGTGGGCGGACGATGCCGCACGTTCGATTGCGTCAATGGCCTCGGCCGGAAGTGCTTCTGCGGTGTCAAGTGTTTCGTGGGTCACAGTCCCAGCGTACAACCCGTGTTGTCTTGGAGGCAACGATTGTTCACAAGGTCGCCCGAAGCCGCAGTATTCCCGGCCGGACGCAGAATGTCCCCGGCAGGGCCTGCCGGGGACGTCAAGGATGAAGGGCGGGGCTGGAGCTATGCTGCGGAGACCGCGCGGGATTCGTCCAGCGCATCGAAGACGGCCTTGATCTGCTCGACAACCTCGGCGTCATCCTTCGGGTGGATCTCGGCGAAACGGACCATGGAGCCCGGCACGGCCAGCTTGACGGTGTCGAGGATCCGGGCGCCGGCGATTCCGGCGGCCTTGCGGGCCTCGTCCTGGGCCCAGACTCCGCCGAACTGGCCGAAGGCGGTTCCGACGACGGCGGTCGGCTTGCCGCTCAGGGCGCCTGCGCCGAAGGGGCGGGACAGCCAGTCGATGGCGTTTTTGAGCGAGGCGGGAACCGTGCCGTTGTGCTCCGGCGTTACCAGCAGCAGGGTGTCGGCGGCGTTGGCAGCGGCACGCAGGGCGGCCGCGGCGGCGGGAACCTGGCCTTCAACGTCGATGTCCTCGTTGTAGAAGGGTATGTTGCCCAGGCTGTCGTGGATCAGAACTTCAACATTTTCCGGGGCGTTCAGCTGGATTGCTTCAGCCAGCTGCTGGTTCGTGGATCCGGCGCGCAAGCTGCCGACCAGGGTGAGGACGGTGTTCTTGGACATGTGGACTCCTAGATGTCGCGCCGCGGACCATCCTGCGGCTGGCTGAACAGATGAGGCCGGTTCCGGCCCTTACGATTGAAAACGGACTGCGGTCCGCTTATATTCCCCGGGGCTAGGATGTGGGGTGTGAGCCTGATCCCTATCCGTCCCGGCGTGGAGTCCGAACGCCGCGATGCCGCCCGGAACCGCGGGCTGCTGTTGCGGGCCGCCCGCGAGCTCGTCGACGAGTGTGGGGCGGACGGCTTGACCATGGGCGCCCTGGCCCAGCGGGCCGGTGTGGGGAAGGGGACCGTGTTCCGGCGGTTCGGCAGCCGGGCAGGGCTCATGATGACCCTGCTCAGTGATGCGGAGGCCGCGTTCCAGCAGCGCTTTATGTTTGGCCCGCCACCGCTGGGACCCGGGGCTCCGCCGCTGGAGCGGCTGATCGCCTGTGGCGGGGAGCGCATTGCCTGGGTATTGGAATTCGGCGAGCTGGCAAGGGCTGCGGACATCTCGGCACCCAACCGGTTCGACGTCCCCGCGGCGGCGCTCTGGCATCGGCACCTGGAGGTGCTCCTGCGGGACGCGGGCGTTACGGCTGACCCTTGGCTGATGGCCACCTCATTGAGTGCCGTCCTGGAACCCGAGCGTCTCCTTCATGCCGTCCGTGTGAACGGGATTTCCCCCGCGCGACTCGCCGATTCCTGGCGGGATCTCGTTTCGCGCATCGTGCGCGGGGCCCAACCCCAACCGGAACCCCACCCCGGCGGGAAACCCAAATCAATTCCCGGGAGTTATTCATAACGATCTGATACCTGCCCCGGGGAACTGCGGGGCAGGTCGTCCGGGGGAGGAGTCCATGTGATAGTTTCCTCTGGAATGTGATCCGCAACATAGTCCACACGGACTTGCCTCACGGCCTGCGGATGGCCAGATACCCACTGGCCCGGATCCCGGATCAGCAGCGGTAATCCCCTGCCGGATAGGGACTAGGGAAGGATCTAGTTGTGACTACTTTTCATATTCCTGCACGCGGCGAGGCTGCTGCTGCCGGCCCCGCCCCGGCACGCGCCGCGCAGGCAACGGCGATCCAGAACTAGTCGTCCCATGCTCCGATACCTCGCCAAACGTGCTCTCACATACGTCTTTATGATCTTCCTGACCACCACGGCAGGATATTTCCTGGCCGTAAATACCTTGAAGCCGGCACTGCTGGAGCAGGAGCGGATCCCAAGGCCCACCCCCGAGCAGGTGGCCAACTCCTTCCGCCTCAAGGGCCTGGACCCGGCGCTCAGCGCCTGGGACCGCTACGTTGAGTGGCTCACCGCGATCGTCACCCGCTGGGACTGGGGACGCAGCCCCAACGGCGCCTTTATCAACGCAGAATTCGGCGATCGGGTCTGGATCTCGACCCGGCTCTTCCTGGCCTCCATCATCCTGACCCTGATCATCGGCGTCGCACTGGGTGTGTACACGGCAGCACGGCAATACAAAGCCTCGGACCGGGTCATTACCTCTTACAGCTACCTCGTGTACATCGTGCCCGCACCGATCGCTTACTTCCTGGTGCAGCTCGGTGCCATCAACATCAACGAGACGGTGGGCGAACGCATTTTCTTCGTCACCGGCATCTCCACGCCCGGGCTGGACGGCAGCGGCTGGGCCCAATTCATCGACATGCTGGCCCACTACGCGGTGCCCACCTTCGCTATCACCATCGTGGGTTGGGGCACTTACCAGATCGCGCAGCGCCAGTACCTCCTGGACAATGTCAACGCCGACTTTGTCCGGACTGCACGCGCCAAGGGGCTGACCCGCAACCAGGCCATCAGCCGGCATGCCCTGCGGGTTTCCTTCATCCCTGTGGCGCAGAGCATTGCCTTCACCATCCCTGCCATCTTCGCCGGCGGTTTCTTCGCCGAGAAGATCTTCGCCTGGCACGGCGTCGGCTCCTGGAGCATCGACGCGATTGCCTTGCAGGATGTCAACGCCGCGACGGCCACGCTCGCCTACGGCTCCGTGATCTTCGCGATCGGCGCGATCCTCGCGGACTTCGCCACCACGCTTGTCGACCCGAGAGTGCGGGTGCAGTAAACATGACAAACCTCAATACGACCGACCCGGCCGCCGTTGCCAGCGAGGCGAAGATCGAAAACAGCGATGTTGTCATCGCGAAGTCCTCGATCATCCTTCGCCGCTTCCTGCGGAACAAAACAGCCGTCGTTGGCCTGGCCGTCTTCTTGGCCCTGACGCTGTTCTCCTTCATTGGCGGCTTCTTCACCAGCTGGGACAAGGAGACTATCGATGCGTTCAACATTGGAATGCCGCCGTCGTCCGAACACCTGCTTGGTACCTCCCAGGCCGGGATCGACCTCTACGCCCTGACCGTGGAGGGCACCCGGATCTCCATCCTGATCGGCCTCGTCGTTGGCCTCGTCTCCGTGCTGATCGCCGCCGTGTACGGCTGCACCATGGCCTATTTCGGCGGGAAGGTGGACAAGGTGATGCTGTTCATCCTCGAAGCCCTGATCATGATGCCGGCGCTGCTGGTCGTCGCCGTGGCCACGAGCGGTGGCGGCAACGGACTGCAGCAGTCCTTGCCGAGTTGGCTGCTGCTGATTATCGTCCTGCTGGTCTTCAGCTGGATGGGAACCGCCCGCCTCATCCGCTCGCTCTCGATGTCCCTGATGTCACGCGACTTCGTCAAGGCCGCCCAGTACATGGGGATCCCGCCTCGGCGGATCGTTTGGCGGCACCTGGTCCCGAACATCGGCTCGCTGCTGGTCCTGGACATCACCCGCGGCATCACCGGGGCGATCCTGGCCGAGGTTGCCTTCTCCTTCATCGGTATCGGCATCAAGGTCCCGGATGTCAGCCTGGGTGTGCTGATCGGGCAGGCCACCTCCCAGGTCTCCACCTTCCCGTGGATGTTTTGGGTCCCGCTGACCGTGATGTTCCTGCTGACCGGTTCGCTTGCCATGATGAACGACGGCTTGCGCGACGCATTCGATCCCAGCTCCAGCTCCGTTGGCAATGCCAAGAAGAAGAAGACCACATGAGCCACGAAATGACCGCCAGCCCCGAATCGGCCGACCTCTCCGCCGTCGAGCGTCTGCATGTTGCCGGGCTGCACGGGCCCGCGGACGCGGTGCTCTCCGTCCGGGACCTGAAGGTGCGCTTCAACACGGAGAACGGGGTGGTGCACGCCGTCCGTGGCATCGACTTTGACCTCAGGGCCGGCAAGACGCTGGGCATCGTGGGCGAGTCCGGCTCCGGAAAGTCCGTCACCTCCATGGCAATCATGGGCCTGCTGCCCCCGACGGCCGAGATCACCGGTTCGGTCCGGCTCCAGGGCACCGAACTGCTGGGTCTCAGTGACAAGGCCATGTGCCAGTACCGCGGCAACGAAATCGCCATGGTCTTCCAGGACCCGTTGTCCTCCCTGACGCCGGTCTACTCGGTGGGCAACCAGATCGTCGAAGCGCTGACCGTCCACAACCCCACCATGAGCCGGCAGGCCAAGGAAGCGCGCGCCGTCGAACTGCTGGGCATGGTGGGTATTCCCAGCCCGAAGGACCGGCTCAAGGCCTTCCCGCATGAGTTCTCCGGCGGTATGCGCCAGCGTGTGATGATCGCCATCGCCATCGCGAACAACCCCCGCGTGCTGATCGCCGATGAACCGACGACGGCGCTCGACGTCACCATCCAGGCGCAGGTCCTTGAAGTCCTCCACACCGCGCAGGAGGAAACCGGCGCCGCCGTTGTGATGATCACACACGACCTCGGCGTGGTCGCCGGCATGGCGGACGACATCATGGTGATGTATGCCGGCAAACCCGTGGAAACCGGCAGCGTTGACGAGATCTACTACAACCCGCGAATGCCCTACACAATGGGCTTGCTGGGCGCAGTGCCACGCGTCGACACGGCCGAGAAGTCCTCGCTGGTGCCGATCGAGGGCATCCCGCCGAACCTCATCCACACCCCCACGGGTTGTTCTTTCGCGCCGCGCTGCCCACTAGCCAGCGATGCCTGCCTGCAGGGCGAGCCGGAGCTGTGGCCGGTCGCCGGGGACAACCAGACCGGCGGCCTGCCGCACCTGGCCGCCTGTATCAAGACCGACTCTTTGGGCCTCGAAGTGGACGTCCATGAGATCTTCCGGGCTCCGGCGGTGCCGGTCTCCCGCTTCGACGCGATCCCGCGCGAACAGCGCCGGACCGTGCTGGAGCTCAGGGACGTCAAGAAGCACTTCCCGCTGATGAAGGGGGCCTTACTCAAGCGCCGGATCGGCACTGTCAAGGCTGTCGACGGGTTGAGCTTCGACATCCGAGAGGGGGAGTGCTTCTCGATCGTCGGCGAGTCCGGCTGCGGAAAGACCACGACGTTGCTGGAAATCATGGAATTCCACAAGGACCAGGACGGCGAGGTGGTCATCGGCGGCCTCAGCAACAAGGAAGCCTCCAACGCCAAAACCAAAAGCGCCATGCGCAAGGAACTGCAGATGGTGTTCCAGGACCCAACCGGCGCCCTCGACCCCCGCTTCACCGTCTTTGAGGTATTGTCCGAACCGCTTGAAAATGCCGGCATGGCCAAACCCCGGATCCGGGAGCGGATCATGGAGCTGATGGAACTCGTGGGCCTCCAGCCCGATCACGTCAACCGCTTCCCCAACCAGTTCTCCGGCGGCCAGCGGCAGCGGATCGGCATCGCGCGGGCCCTTGCCGTGAATCCCAAACTGGTAGTCCTGGACGAGCCGGTATCCGCTCTGGACGTGTCAGTCCAGGCCGGTGTTATCAACCTCCTGGACCAGCTCCGCGCCGAACTCGGACTGAGCTACCTGATGGTGGCCCACGACCTGTCCGTGGTGCGGCACATCTCCAACCGTGTGGCAGTGATGTATCTGGGCAAGATCGTGGAAATCGGGGACGTGGACAGCGTGTTCGACAACCCGCGGCACCCGTACACCCGGGCCCTGCTCTCCGCGATTCCGGTCCCGGACCCCGGCGTGGAACGCACCCGGGAACGTATCATCCTGCGGGGGGACCTGCCCTCGCCGCTCGAAGCTCCTGCAGGGTGCAACTTCGCCACCCGCTGCCCGGTGTTTGCGGCACTGCCACCGGCCAGGCAGGAGAAATGCCTGACGCTGGAACCGGTGCTGGCCACCGTTGTGCCGGCGGCGGACGCCGGACGGCACGGGACGCCGGCGGCAACAGCAACACCGGCCGCCGCTGCGGCCCCCACAGACCAGCAATTCGCCTGCTTCTATCCGGACGGCGACCTGGACGCGGACATGCTTGTTGTCCACGAAACCACCTGAGTTACCAGTCTCACTCAGCAGAACTCGCACCAAATGAATGAAGGGGAACACATGAAGAATCTGACCAAGATCGGCGGCATTACCGCCGTCGTCGCAGCGCTTGCGCTGACCGCTTGCGGCGGGGGCGGTGCCGCCAAGGGCCCGGACGCAGCCAAAGGCCAGGAATCGGGAAGTGACCTGGCCAAATTGGTCAGCATCAATGCCAAGGATGCCAAGGACCTGCAGCCGGGTGGCACGGTCACCCTGCCGCTGGGCAACATCGGCCCGGACTTCAACGGCTTCTCCAACAACGGCAACAGCGCGGACAACACCGCCCTGCACCGCCCGATCGACGAGGCCGGCACGTGGGGTTGCTGGAACTTTGACTTCGACGGCACCGCCACGCCGAACAAGAACTTCTGCGAAGACGTCAAGAGTGAGGTCAAGGACGGCAAGCAGACCATCACCATCAAGGTCAACGAAAAGGCCAGCTACAACGACGGCACCCCCATCGACGTAAAGACCTTCGAGAACACCTGGAACATGCTCAAGGGCGAAAACAAGGACATCGACGTCGTCAGCTCCGGCGCCTACGAGTTCGTGGACTCCGTCAAGGCCGGTTCCAGCCCCAAGGAAGTCGTTGTTACCACCACCCAGCCGGTGTACCCGCTGGATGCGCTCTTCACCGGTTTTGTCCACCCGGCTGTGAACACCCCGGCACTCTTCAACGAGGGCTTCACCGGGGAGATGCACCCGGAATGGATGGCCGGGCCGTTCAAGCTGGACCAGTACGACAGCGCCGCCAAGACGGTCACGCTCGCCCAGAACGACAAGTGGTGGGGCACCAAGCCGGTCCTGGACAAAGTCGTCTTCCGCCAGCTTGAGACCAGCGCCCAGATTGCCGCCTTCAAGAACGGCGAAATCGACGGTGTCTCCGCAAATACCGTCACCCCGTACAAGCAGCTCGACGGTACCAAGGACTCCGAGGTCCGCCGCGGCCAGCGCCTCTTCGCCGGCGGCTTGAACCTGAACGCGCAGAAGGCGCCGATGACCGACGTCGCGATCCGCAAGGCGATCTTCACCGCCGTTGACCGCGAAGCCCTCCGTAAGGTCCGCTTTAATGGCCTGAACTGGGAAGAGGAAAGCTCAGGATCGATGATGCTGCTGCCGTTCTCCAAGTACTACCAGGACAACTACCCCGTCAAGGAAACCGGCCCTGACGCCGCCAAGAAGGTCCTGACCGACGCCGGCTACACTGCCAACGCAGCGGGTGTGATGGAAAAGGACGGCGTCCCCGCCGCCTTCAAGATCAGCAACTTCGGTGATGACCCCACCACCTTGGCCTTCGCACAGACCCTGCAGAAGCAGCTTAAGGACGGCGGCATGGATGTCGGCATCGACCAGCGCGCTTCGGCCGACTTCGGCAAGGTCCTGGGCAGCCGCGACTTCTATATGAGCGTCTCCGGCTACACCGTCGGCGCGGATACGACCGACGCCGTCAAGCAGTTCTACGATTCCAAAACGAACGAAAATGAACTCGGCGACGCTGAACTGGACGCCGAGATCAAGAAGCTCTCCTCCATTGAAGACAACGCCGAGCGCAACAAGGCGGCCATGGAGGTTGAAAAGAAGCACATGGAGAAATACTTCTCCATGGGTGTTGTGATGAACGGGCCGCAGATCTCCTTCGTGCGCTCCGGCCTGGCCAACTACGGCCCGTCCCTGTTCAAGAGCCTGTCCCAGGTTCCGGACTGGACCACCCTCGGCTGGGAAAAGAAGTAACCCCACCTCCCCTGCAGACGCTCCCTCACCTTTAGCAGCTTTTTGGGCGACGCTCCCTCACCTTTAGAGGGAGCGTCGCCTGAATTTCTGCGAAATCTGAGGGAGCGTCGGGTGAGTGGGCAAAGGTAACGTGGAGCCATGTCCACCGACTCGACAGGTCCTATCCGCACCGCCGTTGCCGGCTTCGGCCTCTCCGGCAGTATCTTCCACGCACCGCTGCTCGCGGCAGACCCGGCCTTCTCCGTCGCTGTGATCGCCACCTCCGACGCCGGCAGGCAGTCCGCTGCCGCCACCCGGTACCCCGGCGCCCGGATTGTCGACACCCCGGCGGACATCCTCGGGCTGGCCGGCGAACTGGATCTGCTGGTCCTGGGCACCCCGCCGGCCACCCATTATCCGCTCGCGAGGGCCGCACTGGAGGCCGGGCTCGACGTCGTCGTGGACAAACCGTTTACGGTGCGCAGCGCCGACGGGCGGGAGCTTATCCAGCTGGCCGCGCGACTGGGACGGGTGCTCACCGTTTTTCAAAACCGGCGCTGGGACGGCGACTACCTGACCGTCCGCGGCCTGCTGGACAGTGCTGCCCTCGGAGCCGTGACGCGGTTCGAATCCCGCTTCGAACGCTGGTCCCCGCTTGTGTCGAAAGCCTGGAAAGCGGCCGCGACGGCGGACGAGGGCGGAGGGGTGCTGTTCGATCTGGGCACGCACCTGCTGGACCAGGCCGTGCAGTTGTTCGGTCCCGCCGAGGTCACCCACGCCGAACTGGCGGCGCGGCGGCCAGCGGAGAAGACAGACGATGATGTGTTCCTCGCCCTGCAGCACGAATCCGGGGTGACGAGCCACCTGTGGATGAATATGCTCTGCGCCCAGCAGGGGCCACGTTTCCGGGTCCTGGGCAGCTGCGGCGGCTTCACCAAACACGGAGTGGACCCGCAGGAGCCGTTTATTGTGGCCGGCGGCAGCCCCCTGGACCCGGACTACGGCGTTGAGGACCGGGACTGGGCCGGGCTGTTCGGGCGGGACGGCCACGTGGATCGGCTGCCCACCAAGCGTGGCGCCTACCCGGAGTTCTACCGGATCCTGGCGGCGAAGATCAACGACGGCGGGGCCGCCTCCGTGCTGCCGCTCCCCGTGGATCCGGCGGGGCCGGTTGAGGTGCTGCGACTGATCGAGCAGGCCCGGGCGCTGGCGGATTAAACGAACAACGGCAGCCATCCACGGGAAGGATGGCTGCCGTTGTCCGGAAGCTGGTGCTACGCGGAGACCAGCTGGTGCCAGTCGGTGACGAGGGGCAGGTTGTGCGCCTCGGAGACCGAACGGTGCGCCACCTTGCCGCCGGCGATGTTCAGGCCGGCGGCAAGGGCGCCGTCCCGCTCAAACGCGGCCTTGACGCCCAGGTTGGCAAGCGAGACGGCGTAGCGCAGGGTGACATTTGTCAGCGCGTACGTGGACGTGTTCGGGACGGCGCCGGGCATGTTGGCGACGCAGTAGAAGATGGTGTTGTGCACCTTGTACGTCGGCTCCTGGTGCGTGGTGGGGTGAGTGTCCTCGAAGCAGCCGCCCTGGTCCACCGCGATGTCGACCAGCACGGAACCGGGCTTCATCCGGGAGACGAGCTCGTTCGTGACCAGCTTGGGGGCCTTGGCGCCCGGGATCAGCACCGAGCCGATCACGAGGTCGGCGTCGACGACGGACTTCTCAATCTCGTAGGCGTTGGAGGCCACGGTCTTCAGGCGGCCCTGGTACTGGGCGTCCAGTTCACGCAAGCGGTTGATGTTGATATCCAGGATGGTGACGTCGGCGCCGAGGCCCAGGGCCATCGCGGCGGCATTGGTGCCGGCAACACCGGCGCCCAGGACAACAACCTTGGCCGGGCGGACGCCCGGAACGCCGCCGAGCAGCACACCCTTGCCGCCGGCCGGTGCCATCAGTGAAGTGGCGCCCACCTGGACGGACAGGCGGCCGGCAACCTCGGACATCGGGGCGAGCAGCGGCAGCGTGCGGCCCTCCTGGACGGTCTCATAGGCGATGGCGGTGACGCCGGTGTTGATGAGTTCCTGGGTCAGCTCGGGCTCGGCCGCGAGGTGCAGGTAGGTGAAGAGGATCAGGTCCTTGCGGAAACGGTGGTATTCAGCCTTGACCGGTTCCTTGACCTTCATGACCATGTCCGCGCGGGCCCAGACGTCATCGGCGTCGGCGACGATCTCGGCACCGGCGATCGCGTATTCCTCGTCCGTGATGCCCGAGCCCAGGCCTGCGCCGCGTTCCACCAGGACAGAATGGCCGTGGGTGCGGAACTCGTGGACGCCGGCAGCGGTAATGGCGACGCGGAATTCGTTGTTTTTGATTTCTTTCGGGACACCGATGATCATCTGTGGGCTCCAGTGCTGGGGGCCTTATGGGCCCGGGTGAATGCGGGGAAGTAGTACTTCCAGAATAAATCCCGCTGTGAGGCAAGCGACAGGAGCCGTCGGGCAGCAGCGGCGGCTGCCCCCGGGAATCCGGGTTTTTTCAAATTGGCGGCTGGACATTTGTCGATCGGCGAAGCGTCAGGTGTCGCCTGCTGTCCGTTGGCACGGGTGGTCCCCGGGTTCTCCGGAGGCGAGGTGCCGGCAGTAGTCTGGCAGGATGCAGCAGCAGGATGTCGAACAGCTAGTGGAGCATGTGGCACTGAAACTGGGCCGCGGCCTCTCACTCGAGGATCTGGACGGCCTGCTGCTTGCCTACAGCTCCAACCAGTCCCACGCTGACCGGGTCCGGGTGAACTTCCTGCTCAGCAAACGCGTCCCGCTGGACGTCAGCGCCTGGCAGCTATCGCACGGGATCGCGACGGCGGTGCGCCCTGTGGTGGTCGCGGCCAACGAAGAGCTCGGCATGCTGGGCCGTGTCTGCGTGCCCCTCCTGGTGCGCGGCTTCCGGGTTGGCTACCTCTGGGTCCAGCTGGACTCGGCGGAGCCGAACGCGGGTTCGGTTCTTGGCCAGCTGCCGGATGTGGCCCGTGAGCTGGAGGAGCTCTCGGCGCTGCTGTTGGACTCCAATACCGCCGAATCCGAGTTCCGCCGCCGACGCGAACAGGAGTTCCTGGCCGCCTGCCGGGGCGAGTCCAACGCCGTCGCGGCAGTGGCGGGCTGGAAGGAAGTACAGGGCCGCGGCCCCTGGCAACTCGTGACGGTGCTTGACGCTGACGGCTGGGCGGAAGGCTCGGATCCGATCGCCGCCACCCTGATTCACCGCTCCGCTGCCCTGCAGGCCACTATCGGTGTGGATTCGGCCCTGTTCAGCGCCGGCACCGAGACCCACGCCGTTGTGTTGTTCAGGGCATCAACCGGCCGGGCAGACCACGCCCAGGTGCTGGTCCACTACCAGTTGGAGCTGGCCAAACGAGCGGGCCGGCCGGTGCGCAGGATTATCCTGGGGACTTCCGAGAGCTTCGCGCGGCCGCGCGAACTCGCTGACGCATACCGCCAGTCCCGGCAGGCCGCGCAGGCGGCGTCGGTGGATCCCCAACTGGGTGAGCTCGTGGACTGCCGGGCCACCGGCATTTACCAGCTGCTGGCCTCTGCCGGCGGAGGAGCGGGGGCGTGGGCGGACGCGGGCTCGGTCTACTTCCGGCTCCTGGAAGACCATGACCGGAACCATGAGCTGCTGCCGGTGCTGGAACTCTTTTATGACAATGACGGTTCAGTCCAGGGCGTCGCGGACAAGCTCCACCTGCACCGGAGCAGCATCTATAACCGGCTCGGCCGGATTCGGCAGCTGCTCGGTGTCGACCCGCTCAAGGGGATGGTGCGGCTCGAACTGCACTCGGCACTCAAGGCCCGGCGCTGGGCCGGCCGCCCCAGGATCTAGCCGGCGGAGTCCTAGCTGCCGCGGCCCTCGCGTTCGGGCCGCTCGGCCTCGGCCGGATGCTCCGATTCGGGGCCGGGACCACCGTCGGCGGCAGCAGCTGATGCCCGTGCGGCCCTGCCCCTGCGGCGGGAGATCCGACTGTCCATCCACATGGAAACGGCGACAAACGCCACGCAGCTGGCCATAAAATCGGCCGTGTAGTTCAGTCCCATTGCGTTTCCGAGGATGCCGGTAAGCACCATGGCGGCAATGCCAGCCACGATGTGCCACCCTCTGAACTTAGCCACAATCCAAGCGTAACCCCGGTGTTATCCGCGTTTCCGCGCGGTGGCGGGATCGTTGTTTGATCCTTATCACCGCGTCACGAACCTTCCGAGGCGTCGTCACGTCCGTGGTGCGCAACGCCGTCGGCGGTACTGTTGTTCTTCTGCTTGTCCAACCAGGCCATAATGTCGGCGAGCCGGATCCGCCGGTGCGTGCCGCGGTACTCCACCGGGATTTCGCCGCGGTCCGTCAGGTTCCGCAGGTAGGTGTGCGAGATTCCGGCCAGCTCGGCTGCCCGGGAGGTTGTCAGCATTTCCGCCACGCTGCCCACCGTGACGGCTTCGCCCCGGCTGAAGCGCGCCAGTAAGTCCACAACGGCGTCCCGCGCCTGGTCCGGCAGCCGGTGCACGGTGCCGTCAACAAAGACCGTAATGTCGTCGCTGCCGTTGAGGGCGTACCGGAGTTTCTGCGCGTCCTCAGCGAGAAGGGGGGCGGCCACCCGGGGGGCAATCAGTGTCATGGACTGCATCCTAGCGCCCCGGGCCGGCCTTGCATTGCCTTGGCCCTGCTGCGGCGCTACAGCCCCAGTTCTTCCAGGACGGGCAGCTTCGCCCGGACCCAGGCCCGGGCCTCGGTGGCGCTCGGCGCGGAGAGGGCAAGTTTGGCGAGTTCCTGTGCCTCGGCCAGGGTGACAGTCTTCAGCACCGCTGCCACTGCTGCCAGGGACCGGGCCGTCATGGACAAGGTCGAGACGCCAAGCCCGGTCAGGACGACGGCGAGGGCAGGGTCCGCTGCGGCCTCGCCGCAAACGCCGACCGGCTTGCGGTGGCCCTCCGCGACGGAACCTTCAACGGTTAGGCCCACCAGTCGAAGCACGGCAGGCTGCCAGGGTGTGTTGAGCCCTGCGAGCGGCCCCAGCTGGCGGTCGGCCGCCATCGCGTACTGCGTGAGGTCGTTGGTCCCCAGGCTCGCGAAGGCCACCTCGCGAAGGATGGCCTCGGCGGTGAGCGCCGCGGACGGGACCTCGACCATGACCCCGGGGGTTTTGATTCCGGCCTCGGCGCACAGGGTGGCGAAGCGGGCGGCCTCCTCGGCGGTGGAAATCATCGGCGCCATGACCCACACGTCCGCCTCGGATTCCTGTTCGGCCCTGGCAATGGCCTGCAACTGCCGTTCCAGTACACCCGGTGTGGTGAAATCGGTGCGGTAGCCGCGGACACCGAGGGCAGGGTTCGGTTCGGTGGCGTCGGTAAGGAAAGGCAGCGGCTTGTCAGCGCCGGCGTCGAGGGTTCGGAGCACAACCTTCTTGCCGGGGAAAGCAGCAAAGACGCCCTGGTACGCGGCGGCCTGTTCGTCAACTGTCGGTTCGGTGTCGCGTTCCAGGAAGCAAAATTCGGTCCGGAACAGTCCCACACCCTGGGCATTGAGCTTCGCGGCGGCCACGGCATCCTTGGCCCCGCCGACGTTGGCGAGCAGCGGCACCAGGTGGCCGTCCGCCGTCGCGCCCGTTCCGTCGAAGTCCGCCAGCAGCGACGCGGTGGCCGCCCAGTGTTCGGCGGCGGCCCGCTGGGAGTCGTCCGGGTCCACGGTGATCAGGCCGGCGGCGCCGTCCACGTAGACCTCGGTGCCGTCCGAAATCCGGTCGACGCCGGCGGCTGCAACGATGGCGGGCAGGCCCAGCGAGCGGGCGATGATCGCCGTGTGGGACTGCGGCCCGCCGCCGGCCGTGAGCAGGGCCAGAATCTTATCCGGATCCAGGGTCGCGGTGTCCGCCGGGGCGAGGTCTTCGGCGATCAGGATAAACGGGGTGGGGGAGTTTGGGATGCCCGGGGCGGGGACGCCGCGCAGCTCGGCGACGATGCGGGCGCGGACGTCCAGGACGTCAGTGGCGCGTTCGGCCATGTAGCCGCCCAGGTTATGCAGCATTTCCGAGACGGAAGCGCCTGCTTCCCAGATGGCCCGTTGGCCGGAGGTGCCGCGGCCGATCAGCTTGGCGGCGGATTTCAGAAGCATGGTGTCCGTCGCCATCAGTGCTGTTGCTTCCAGGACTGCCTTACCGTCGCCGCTGACGGTCCCGGCGCGGGCCTTCAGCACATCGTGCACGGCCCTGGCGGCAGTCTTCAGGGCCGCTGTCGCCTCCTCGGCCGTGACCCCGGCCGGGAGCTGCTCCCCTGCGGGTGGTTCGCTGACTGGTTTGGGCATTTGGCGAACGGGTCCGATGATGCGGCCGGGGCTGACGCCTACTCCTGGGAAGTTCTGCACTGAAGGTCCTCATTCTCTGACGGCAGCCGTGCCCGTCGGAACACCTGCGGGCCGGGGCAGCAGCTGCCTAGCGCTGTTGTTGCTGCCGTAAATCTGCGTTCTTGAAAAGTGTATGTGATGCACTTCATATAGCGTTGCTATAGATGCTAGGCTAGCGCGTATGAGTGTGAATGGCGAGTTGCCGCCGAAGACGCGGCTGCTGCAGGCGGCCGCCGAATTGCTCGCCACGTCGGCTGGCGGATCGATCTCGACGCGCCAGATCACGCAGGCTGCACGCGTGACTGCACCGACGCTGTATCACCACTTCGGTGACAAAGAAGGGCTCTTTGACGCCGTTATTACGGAGGGTTTCAGAGCCTATGTTGCGGGCGAACGTGATTTCGCCCCGTCCGGACAGCCGATGGAGGATATCCGGCGCATGTGGGACAACCATGTGCACTTTGGGCTCGCTAACCCCGAGCTCTACCTGGTGATGTTCGGCAACATCCGCCCGGAAAGCCGCCCCGCGGTCATCGCTGATGCCGAGGCGCTGATGGAGGAGCTGCTCACCACTGCCGCTGTGATGGGTCACCTGAACGTTCCCCCGCGGGAGGCTGCCAGAAGCATTCTGGCCGCAACCGTGGGGGTTACGCTGATGCTGATCTCCGAGCGTGCTGCCGACCGAAACCTTGAGCTGTCCGCGATGACGCGGGATGCCATGGTCTTTGCCGTGTCCACGGACAAGGCCAAGGCCTCCGGGCCCGGTTCCTCCGGGGAGTCCTCCGTGGTGGTGGCTGCGATCGCCCTGAACGCGGCACTCCAGTCCTCGGATCCGGCGCAGCTCTCCAGCTCAGAACTCAAGCTCTTCCTCGAATGGCTCCACCGGATCTCCACCAGCGCCAAAGGCTGATCCGCGCCACATTCACCCATCCTGCGCTGTCGCAGGAGTGACGTTTAGGAAACCACATGGCAACAGACACAGTTGCAAAACCCCGCACCAGCGCACGCGTGCACGTGCAGAAATTCGGGACATTCCTGTCCGGGATGATTATGCCCAATATCGGTGCGTTCATTGCGTGGGGCATCATCACGGCCCTCTTCATTGAGAAGGGCTGGCTTCCCGTGCCGGCGTTGGGTGGCTTCGGCACCAACGCCGACGGGGACCCGAATGTGGGCCTCGTTGGCCCGATGATCACCTATCTGCTGCCCCTGCTGATTGGATACACCGGCGGAAAGATGGTCTACGACGTCCGCGGCGGCGTTGTTGGCGCCATCGGCACCATGGGGGTAATTGTCGGCGCCGGTATCCCGATGTTCATCGGCGCCATGATCATGGGCCCGCTTGGCGGCTGGACCATAAAAAAGATCGACGCCCTCTGGGACGGCAAGATCCGCCCCGGTTTTGAAATGCTGGTGAACAACTTCGCCGCCGGCATCTGGGGCGCCCTGCTGGCCCTGCTGGGCTTCTACGGCATTTCACCGCTGGTGTCCGCCTTCAGCGCCGGTGCCGGGAACGTTGTGCAGTTCCTCGTCAACAACGGACTCCTGCCGCTGACCAGCATCTTTATCGAACCGGCCAAGGTGCTCTTTTTGAACAACGCCATCAACCACGGCGTGCTCACTCCGCTGGGCGTCCAGCAGTCCCTGGAGCAGGGCAAATCCATCCTGTTCCTGCTCGAGGCCAATCCCGGCCCGGGCCTGGGCATCCTGCTGGCCTACATGTTCTTCGGCCGGGGCCTCGCCAAGGGGTCAGCACCGGGCGCTGCGATCATCCACTTCTTCGGCGGCATCCACGAAATCTACTTCCCGTACGTCCTGATGCGTCCGCTGCTGATCCTTGCCGCGATCGCCGGCGGCATGACGGGAATTGCCACCCTTGCCGTGACCAACGCCGGTCTTGTGGCGCCGGCGGCTCCGGGGTCCATCATTGCCGTCCTCGCCCAGACCAGCCGGGACAGTTACTTCGGCGTGATCCTTTCGGTCCTGTTGGCAGCAGCCGTCTCCTTCCTGGTCGCAGCGGTCATTCTCAAAACGGGCAAAGTCTCTGACGAGGACGAACTGGCCGAAGCAACGTCGCGGATGGAAGAAATGAAGGGCAAAAAGAGCTCTGTTTCCGCCGCGCTGATCGGCGGCGGCGGGGTGGCGGTGATGGCAGGTCCAATCCAAAGCATTGTGTTCGCCTGCGACGCCGGCATGGGCTCCAGCGCCATGGGTGCTTCGGTGCTGCGCAACAAAATCAGGGCGGCCGGCTTCCCGGACGTCAAGGTCACCAACTCCGCCATTGCCAACCTCACGGACAGCTACGACGTAGTTATCACCCACCAGGACCTCACCGAACGGGCCAGGCCGCTGACGGGCAAAGCGCTGCACTACTCTGTCGACAACTTTATGAGCAGCCCGCGGTATGACGAAGTGGTGGAACTCGTCTCGCACAGCAACACCGCCGGGACCGCGGAGGCGGCGCCGGCAACGGGCGGTGCGCACGCCGCTACGGCTCCGGAAGGCGGATCCGCCGGCGGCACCGCCGGCATCCTGGTGGCCGAGAGCGTCCTGCTCAGCGGCACCGCAACTACGCGGGACCAGGCGATCGACGAGGCCGGCAAGCTCCTGCTGGACCGCGGCGCCGTCGACGCCGGTTACTTGGATGCCATGCACGAGCGCGAGGAATCCGTCTCGACGTACATGGGCAGCTTCCTGGCCATACCGCACGGTACCAACGCCGCCAAGGACCACATCATCAAGTCGGCGGTCTCCGTGATCCGCTACCCCGAGGGCATCGACTGGAACGGGAAGGAAGTGAAGTTCGTCGTCGGCGTCGCCGGAATCAACAACGAGCACCTGCACATCCTGTCCTCGATCGCCAAGGTCTTTACCAACAAGGCCCAAGTGGCACAGCTTGAGGCTGCCACCACTGTCGAGGAAATCCTGGACCTGTTCGGAAAGGTTAATTCATAGTGAAGGCTGTTCATTTCGGAGCCGGAAACATCGGGCGCGGCTTTGTGGGCTTGCTGCTGCACGAGGCGGGTTACGAGGTGGTGTTCGCGGACGTTGCGGAGGACCTCATCACCGACCTCGCGGCAGCCGACAGCTACCGGGTCCACGAGGTAGGCGAACACCCCACCGTCCGCACCGTGGAGAATTTCCGCGCGCTGAACTCCACCCGCCAGGAGGCGGAGGTCATCGCGGAAATCTCGACGGCGGACGTGGTCACCACGGCGGTGGGGCCGCATATCCTCAAGTTCGTGGCTCCAGTGATCGCCAAGGGGATCGCCGCTCGGGCAGCCGGCCTCGCTCCGCTGCAGGTGATGGCGTGCGAGAACGCGATCAACGCAACCGACATTTTGAAGTCCGAGGTCTCCGCCCGGTGGGACGGCGCCGCCGGTTCGCTCGATGGCAAGCTCGATGACAAGGCAGTGTTCGCGAACACTGCCGTGGACCGGATCGTACCCAACCAGGAGGCGGGGCAGGGCCTGGACGTCACTGTCGAGACGTTCTACGAATGGGTTATTGACCGGACCCCGTTTGCAGGCAAGGAGCCGGAAATTCCGGGTGCGACCTTCGTGGATGAACTGGAGCCCTACATCGAGCGGAAACTGTTCACCGTGAACACCGGGCACGCCGCGGCGGCATACTTCGGTTTCCAGGGCGGCCTGGAAAAGATTTCCGAGGCCATGGCCGATCAGGACGTCGCCGCCGACGTGCGTGCCGTCCTGGATGAAACCAAAGAGCTCCTGGTGGCCAAGCATGGCTTCAACCGGGTTGAGCAGGAGAGCTACGTCCAAAAGATCCTGGGCCGGTTTTCCAACCCGCACCTGCCGGACACTGTGAACCGCGTGGGCCGGGCGCCGTTGCGCAAGCTCAGCCGGCACGAGCGCTTCATCGGTCCGGCGGCGGAGCTGGCCGAGCGCGGGATCGTCCCGGAGGCACTGCTCGGCGCCATCGCAGCAGCCCTGCGCTTTAACGACCCGGCCGACGCCGAAGCCGTGGAGCTGGGGCAGATCCTGGCGTCTTTGGGCGCCGATGAGGCAACGGCGAAAATCACCGGACTAAACCCGGAGCACCCGCTGTTCCAGGCGGTCTCGGCCCTGGTTGCGGAGGCCAAAGCCGCCGGCTAAGGCGATGGATTCGTTCCACGCAGCACTCCCGACGCCGGAACTCAGCCGAGTTCCGGCGTCGTGGCGTTTAAGCCCACGCCGGCCGTGACCCGCGGTGCGCTATCACAGTGGGTCCTTATCCGACGGCTCCGGCGGGCCCCCGGAAGGGTCAAGGTGCGGCGGACAAGTTGACTGTTAGGGTGCCTAACAGTTAGGCTACCTAATTATGGAAGACAGCCAACCGACGACATCCGCTTTGGTCCGCCTCGCCCAGGACTTTCGCGAGGCACTGCGGCACAGCGTCTACCTGGTTCGCCGGCTGGACTCCGGCGGTGAGCTTAGTGCCGCACAGCTCAGCACCCTCAAAATGTTGCTGGAGGGCCCGGCTCCTGCTGAAAACACCGGTGCCAGGGTTGGTGAAATTGCGCGGAACCTCGGCGTCAAGGTGCCCAGTGCGACCGAACAGATCATCAAGCTCGAACGCGCCGGCCTGGCCCGCCGCGAGCCGGACCCTGACGACTCCCGGGCGGTCCGGGTGCGGCTCACCCCGGCGGGACGCGCCGCCGTCGACTCCGGGGATCACCGCCGGAACACCGCCATGGCCGGAATCCTCGCCTCGCTTTCCGACGCCGACCGCGCTGCCCTTGCCGCCGCGCTGCCAGTTATCGGCAAGATCAACGCGATGCTTCAGGACTGACTTTCAACCCGATTTCCCGACATTTTTTAGGAGCAACCCCATGCACGGCCAGCCCGCTGACACCCTGCCGGTAGCGGAAGATACCCTCAAAGCCGAAAAGGCCTCATTACTCAAACAGCCCAAGGCGGTATGGGCGACAGCCCTTGCCGCCGTGTTCGCCTTTATGGGTATCGGCCTGGTGGATCCCATCCTGCCGGCGATCGCCAAAAACCTCGATGCCTCGCAAAGCGAAGTCTCCCTGCTTTTCACCAGCTACTTCCTTGTCACGGCCGTCGCGATGCTGATTACCGGCTTCGTCTCGTCCCGCATCGGCGGGAAGCGCACACTGCTGATTGGGCTCGCCGTGATCGTTGTCTTCGCGTCGTTGTCCGGTACTTCGGAAAGCGTCGGGGAGCTCATTGGCTTCCGGGCCGGCTGGGGACTGGGCAATGCCTTGTTCGTAGCCACGGCCCTGGCGGTTATTGTTGGGGTCGCCAGCGGCGGCGCCGGTACGGCGATTATCCTCTACGAAGCGGCCCTGGGCCTGGGTATTTCGCTCGGCCCGCTGCTCGGGGCACTTCTTGGCGGCTGGCAGTGGCGGGCGCCGTTCTTTGGTACGGCAGTGCTGATGGCCGCCGCGTTCATCGCCCTGCTGGCCTTGTTGCCCAAGACCGCGCTGCCGGCGCGGAAAGTCAGGCTTCGGGATCCGCTGCTGGCTCTTGGCCACAAGGGCCTGCGGACGACGGCGGCGAGCGGCTTGTTCTACAACTACGGCTTTTTCACCGTCCTTGCTTTCACGCCGTTTATCCTCGGGATGGACGCTTATGGGATCGGCGGGGTTTTCTTCGGCTGGGGCGTCGCCGTCGCTGTTTTCTCGGTTTTCGCGGCCCCCGTGCTGCAGAACCGCTTCGGGGCCGTCCGGGTCCTCACCGGCACGCTCGCCTTGTTGCTGCTGGACCTGGTGGGTTTGGGGCTGGCCGCCGGCCACTCGGTGCCCGCCGTCGTGGTGCTTGTGGTGATCTCCGGCGCACTGCTGGGCATCAACAACACCATCTACACCGAGCTGGCGATGGGGGTATCGGATTCGCCCCGGCCGGTCGCGTCCGCGGGCTACAACTTCGTCCGTTGGATGGGCGGCGCACTGGCGCCGTTCGCGGCTGCCCAGCTCGGCGAGAACTTCGGGCCGCAGGTGCCGTTCTTCGCTGCTGCGGTGGCCATGGCAGCGGCGATTGCCGTAGTCCTTGGCGGCCGCAGCTATTTGACGGCGCACGAACCGCACGCCATTTAACCGCCCGCCCGGCCTTCTGCCGGGAGGCAGAAGACGCCCATGTTCCCCAGGAACATGGGCGTCTTGCTGCCGTCCGGGGCAGATCTGCCCGGCCCGCGCGATCTGCGGCTCAGGCCTTTCCGGCAGCCTTCGCCGAGCCCTTCGGAACAAAAAGGGTCTCGGCGTGCTCCAGGGACATGCCGTTGGTCTCCGGGACCTTGAACTTCACGAAGAAGAACGACGCCGCGGCGAAGATCGCGTACATGGCGTAGGTCAGGGGCAGCGAGGCTGCCGCCATGACCGGAAAGCTCAGGGTGATGGCAAAGTTGGCTATCCACTGGGCGGCCGCGGCGAGGCCCAGGGCGCGGGCACGGATCCGGGACGGGAAGATTTCCCCCAGCAGTACCCAGACCAGCGGGCCCCAGGAGGCACCGAAGCTGATCACAAAAACGTTGGCGGCAACCAGGGCGGCGGGCCCCCAGGCGCCCGGCAGCGAAATGGCGTCTCCGGTTCCGGTGGCGGAACCGAAGGCCAGGGCCATGGTGCCCAGCGAGACCGCCATCCCGATGGAACCCGCAAGCATAATGGGCCGCCGGCCGATCCGGTCCACCAGGGCTATCGCCACGAGCGTCACCAGGATGTTCGTGACCGCGGTGGCCACGGAGATGGTCAGGGAGTCCTTTTCCTGGAAACCAACGGCCTTCCACAGGGTTGTGGAGTAGTAGAAGATAACGTTGATGCCGACGAATTGCTGCAGGACGGACAGAATGATGCCGATCCACACCACGGGCTGCAGCCCGAAGGCCTTGCCGCGCAGGGAGCCCTTCTGGCCCGCGATCTGGTCCTCCTCGACGGATTTTTTGATGTCCCGCAGCTGGCGGTCAGTGTCTTCGCTCGGGGCGATGGAGCGGAAGATCCTGAGGGCTTCTTCGTCCTTCCCCTGAACCACCAGGAACCGCGGCGACTCGGGCAGGGTGAAGGCGATCCAGCCGTAGACGACGGCGGGCACGGCGGCCGCGAGGAACATCCAGCGCCAGGCCTCGATGCCGAACCAGAGGATTTCAGCGGCGCCGCCGGCGAAGTTCGCGAACAGTGCGTCTGAGAGCAGAGCAGCGAAAATACCCGTGGTGATGGCGAGTTGCTGCAGTGAAGCCAGCCTGCCGCGGACGTGGCGCGGGGAGATTTCGGAAATGTACGCCGGGGCGATCACCGAAGCCAGGCCGATGCCCAGGCCGCCGACCAGCCGCCAGAAGATGAGGTCCCACACGCTGAAGGCGAAACCGGTCCCGATCGCGCTGACCAGGAATAGCAGCGCACCGAGCTTCATGGCGGGGATGCGCCCGTAGCGGTCGGCGATCTTGCCGGCCAGGTAAGCACCGGCGGCACAGCCCAGAAGCGCCACGGCCACCGCGAAGCCGGTCACGGCCTCGCTGAGGGCAAACTCGTTCTTGATGGCGTCGACGGCGCCGTTGACCACGGAGGAATCGAAGCCGAAGAGGAATCCGCCCACCGCCCCCGCGACTGCCAGCCAAATAACCCGCTGGGGGATCTTGGCTGGGGTCTGTTCTGCGCTGCTTGTCATCCTGGCTCCCTCGGCTTTTTTACGTTCCACGGACTGCGCCGCAACTTCCCAGTCTTACACCGGACGCAGTGGAGCGCCTGTCACAAGACCAGAAAGTGAGAGCAAACTTACACTCTGGCGGACAGGCGCCCCACGGTGCTGCGGACCCTAGTGGGCGGCGGCTGAACTTTCCCGGGCGATCGCCTTGGGGTCCGTCAGTTTTTTGTTCGGCAGGGCGAAGGTGATCAGGAATGCGATGCCGGTCAGCACGGCAGCCGTGAGCATCACGGCGTCGATTGACTGCGCGAAGCCCTCGGTGATCGGGCGTGTCAGCGTGGAATTCGCGGTGTGCAGCCAGCTGGTGTCGTTCAGCGAGTCGTTGCTGGCCCCGCCCTTGAAGAATTCATACAGCTTGGCGTTGGCGGGGTCAGCTGCGATTGCCGGATCCTTGAGCACTTTGAGGTAGTCCGCGTTCTGCGCGGCGTCCTTCATGCCGGTGGCGATCTTGTCTGCTGCGAGGCTGAAAAGCATGGAGATGAATACGGCGGTTCCGACGGCGCCGCCCATCGAGCGGAAGAACGCGGCTGCGGAGGTGCCCACGCCCATGTCCTTCGACGGCACAGAGACCTGCATGGCCAGCGTCAGCGGCTGCATGCAGAAGCCCAGGCCCAGGCCGAAGAACACGGCGATGGCACCCGGGACCCACAGCGGAGTATCGACGCCCAGCGAGAGGCCCATAACGACGGCGGCCGCCGTCAGGACGGCGGTGCCCAGGATCGGGAAGACCCGGTAGGTGCCCGACGCCGAGATGGTCCGGCCGGCCGTGATGGAACCGGTGAGGATGCCGACTGTGAAGGTGATCATCATTAGGCCGGCTTCGGTGGGGGTCAGGCCCTTGACCAGCTGCAGGTACATGGGAAGCATTGCGATCGCGCCAAACATGCCGATGCCGATGATGAAGTTCAGCAGTGAAGACAGCCCGAACGTGATGTTCTGGAACAGCCGCAGCGGGATCAGTGCGTAGTCGCCGGCGCGCTTTTCGGCCAGCAGGAACGCGACGATGCCCACAACGCCCAGTCCGTAGCAGAGATAGGAGTTGGCCGAGCTCCAGCCCCAACTGCGGCCCTGTTCGGCCACGAGCAGGAGCGGGACGATCGCCAGCGTAATGGCCGCGGCACCCCAGTAGTCGATCTTCTGCTTCACGTGCTTGGCCGGCAGGTGCAGGTACATAAAGACCACCGTGAGGGCGGCAAGTCCGATCGGCAGGTTGATCAGGAATACCCAGCGCCAGCCGTCGATGCCGAGGATGGTCGCCGAACCGGCGAAGGCGCCGCCGATCACCGGACCCAGGACGGAGGAGACACCGAAGACCGACATAAAGTAGCCCTGGTACTTGGCGCGGTCCTTGAGTGCCACGATGTCGCCGATGATGGTCAAGGCGAGTGCCAGGAGGCCGCCGGCGCCCATACCCTGGATGCCGCGGGCGATGGCGAGCTCGGTCATGGAGTGGACCGAGCCGGCGTAGAGCGAGCCGGCGAGGAAGATCAGGATCGCGATGAGGTACAGCGGGCGTCGCCCGAAGATGTCGCTGAGCTTGCCGTAGAGCGGCGTGCTCACTGTGGAGGTGATGAGGTACGCCGTGGTGGCCCAGGCCTGCAGGGACAATCCGTCGAGGTCGTTGGCGATGGTGTAGATCGAGGTGGACACGATCGTCTGGTCGAGCGAGGACAGGAACATGCCGAGCATGAGTCCCACCATGACGGTGATGGTCTGACGATGGGTCAGGACCTCTCCCGCAGCGGGCGCGGAGGTGGTTTTGGACATGACTGCTCCAAGAGGAAGAGTGGGAATAAGCCGATAGTTGCTTTCAGTAACTATGTTACCGGCTGATTTGTTCCCGCCTCCAACTGCCGGCGAACAAAGTCGTCAGCGTTCCACCAGTATCCCGTCGGGATCGCACCAGATCATTGCGCCCGGCCGGAGAACAACGCCGTCGATCTCCAACTCCACGCCGCTCGCACCGGCGCCCGCCTTCGCGCTTTTACGCGGGTTGCTGCCGAGCGCCTTGACTCCCAGCGGCAGCCCGGCGATGGCCGTCCGGTCGCGGATCGCGCCGTAAACAACAACGCCGGCCCAGCCGTTCGCGACGGCGCTGGCCGCGATCAGGTCGCCCATCAGGGCGGTGCGCAGCGAGCCGCCGCCGTCCACCACCAGGACGGCGCCACCGCCGGGTGTGGCGAGGGTGGACTTGACCAGGGCATTGTCCTCGAAGCAGCGGATGGTCCGGATCGGTCCGCCGAAGTGCGATAGTCCGCCCAGCGACTGGAACTGCAGGGCAATCGAGTCGAGCTCCTCGCCCCGTTCGTCGTAAAGGTCGGCGGTATTCACTGCAGATGCGGCCATCGGTTCTCCTGGGCTGGAAATAGGGGGGCGGATCGTCATCCCCACGATAGTCTGGCTGCTCATCGATCTTCAGTGTGCGTCATCCGTTTCCGGGGGGGAACCGAATTACATGAGCCTGTCCGATCTACCCGGAGCAGCTCCGGACCCAGCCCATGGCCCCGCCGCGGGACAATTGAGGGCCGGAGCGCTCGCCGAGCCTGAACGGGCGGTACGCCCCGTCTGGATCGCCGGGGTGGTGCTCGTCAACCTCGGCATCAACGCGGCATTTTTCGCCCCGCTCCAAGTACTTCTCGGCCAGCAGGCGGCAACCTTCAGCGAAGCCGACAAGGAGGCCATCCTCGCCCTCGTCACCGGGGCCGGCGCAGCAGTCTCGCTGGTCGCCAATCCCTTGTTCGGCGCGTTCAGCGACCGCACCTCCGCGCGGATGGGCCGTCGGGTGCCCTGGGTCCTCTTCGGGGCCATCCTCGGCGCCGTGGCCTTGATCGCGCTCGCCGGGGCGCCGAACGTTGCCAGTATGACGCTGATCTGGTGCCTTGTGCAGGCCGGCTGCAACGGGGCGTATGCCGCGATTACCGCAGCCATCCCAGACCGCGTGCCGGTGGCCCAGCGCGGCACGGTCGGGGGCCTTGCCGCGATGGGGCAGACGGTCGGCATCCTGGCCGGCGCGGTGATAGCTGCCGCGGTGACCGGCAACTTCGCCGTGGGGTATCTGGTCTGCGCCGTGGCCCTGCTCGCCGGCGTTGTGCTGTATTTCTTCAGGAGCGACGACGTCCCGCTCCCGGCCGAGGTCCGGCCGCCGTTCCGTTTGGCCGACTTCGCCACGGGCTTCTGGATTTCGCCGGTGCTCTACCCGGACTTCGGCTGGGCCTGGCTGACCAGGCTCCTGGTGAACATCGGAAACCACATGATCACCCTGTACCTGCTCTTTTTCCTCACGGACGCAGTCCAGCTTGAGCAGACGCAGGGCATCCCGCCGGAACTCGGTGTGCTCGTCCTGACCGGCCTGTATGCGGTAATGGTGATCATCAGCAGTGTCATCGGCGGCAGAATCAGTGACCGGATGGGGAAGCGGAAGCCGCTCGTGATCATTTCCTCACTCATCATCGCGGCGGCCGCGCTGATTCTGGCGTTTGCCCCCAGCTGGACCGGGGCATTGCTGGGCGCCTCCGTGCTGGGCCTCGGCTTCGGTTGCTACCTTGCGGTCGACTTCGCCCTGATCACGCAGGTGCTGCCGGCGGCACGGAGCCGCGGCAGGGACCTGGGTGTCCTCAATATCGCCAATTCCCTGCCCCAGGTGCTTGCGCCGCTCATCGCCTTCCCGTTCGTGACGATGTGGGGAGGCTACGTTTCGCTGTTTGTGGCGGCAGCAGTCATCGGCCTGCTGGGGGCCGTCTTTGTGGTCAAGATCAAGGGCGTCGACTAGCCCGGGTTGGGCCCGGGGGCGTCACGTATAGTGGACGGGAAGTGCCGCGGCAGTGCTGGGGGGGAATCCCTCCAGGCTGCCGAGAAAACTGACCACGGAACGCTGCTGATGCCTGAATTCCCCGTACAACTTCCACCGATGGCCCCTCCCCCCACCCTGCCCAGGCAGCGGATTCGCTATACCCGGATCCTCGAGGTAGCCACCGGGTTCGCGCGCAAGGGGCTGGACTCCGTGGTCCTCTCCGAAGTCGCCGCCCGAGCCGGCGTTCCGCTGGGCACCCTGTACCGGTATTTTCCCTCCGCCGCGCAACTGGTGCTCGCGCTTTACCGCAAGCAGCTCACGGAACTGCACGCCCCGGCGGGGACAGCCGCGGGACGCTGCGCCAAGCATCCCGCAGCCTCGGCCCAGGGTGAGGTTCCGGCACTGGCGCTGGCCGGTGTCGTGATGGAGATCTTGCACATGCGCCTGATGCAGCCTGCCGTGGAGCAGAGCCTGAACAAGGCGGTGTACACCAAGGACACGGACACCACCAAGCTGCTCCGCGAAATTGACGACGCGGCGCAGAAGGCGGTCACGGCCGTCAGCGGCGACGCCGCCAGCGCCCGAGTGCTGCTGCTCGCCGTAACGGGGCTGGTCCAGTCCGTGCGCTGCCGGCGGCTGTCCCTCTTCGAAGCCGAGGAAGACCTCAAAAAGGCCTGTTTCCTGCTGGCCCGCAGCCGTCCGGCGGCGTAACTGGTCTAGTCCAGGTGGCCCTTCTTCTGCAAAATAGCGGCGATTTCCTGTGACCGGGCTCACTAGGCATGGAGGATAAACGTTTCACCCTGTCCGGTGTCCGTCCTGCGGCGCGTTACGCCGGAGCCGGGCTGTTTACCATTACAGAACCGGAGCGGCCCGCCGCCTGCACGACCGGAGCTAAGCCGCAGATCCGCCAACCTCGGGTCGGAGCCGATGTTCCCCCAGATTATCTTGAGCATCCCTGTGCTTGAGCTTCCATAAGCCGTGCGCCCACGGTGAGCCTTAGGAGACAACGACGTGTCCACAGAAACAACGATTCCCGCCGACGCCACTTCCCCCGCAGGGCCCCTCACGGTGCTCAGCGACGAGGAAATTTTCGCTTCCCACCAGGGCGGCAAGCTTTCCGTTTCCAGCACCGTGCCGCTCGCCACCAAGCGCGAGCTGTCCATCGCCTATACGCCCGGCGTTGCCCAGGTCAGCCGTGCAATCGCCGCCAACCCGGAGCTTGCGAAGACGCTCACCTGGGCCCAACGCCTGGTTGTCGTTGTCAGCGACGGCACCGCCGTCCTGGGCCTCGGCGACATCGGGCCCAGCGCATCGCTGCCGGTGATGGAGGGCAAGTCCGCCCTGTTCAAGGCTTTCGGCGAACTTGACTCCATCCCGCTGGTGCTCAACACCACCAACGTCGACGAGATCGTGGAGACCCTCGTCCGCCTGCGTCCGAGCTACGGCGCCGTCAATCTTGAAGACGTCTCTGCGCCGCGCTGCTTCGAACTCGAGGAGAAGCTCATTGCGGCCCTTGACTGCCCAGTGATGCACGATGACCAGCACGGCACCGCCGTCGTCGTTCTCGCCGCACTTACCGGCGCCGCCAAGGTGACCGGAAGGGGCCTTGAGAAATTGCGTGTTGTCGTCTCGGGCGCCGGCGCTGCCGGGATCGCCGTCGCACAGATGCTCCTGGCCGCCGGGATCACCGACGTTGTGCTGCTGGATTCGAAGGGTGTTCTCAACAGCGGGCGTGCGGATATCGCCGCCGACCCGGCCGGCAAGAAGGCCACCCTGGCCGCCAGCGGCAACCCCCGCGGCGTCTCCGGCGGCCCCGCCGAGGCGCTCCTGGACGCGGACGTCTTTATCGGCGTCTCCTCATCGAAGCTGGCCGAGGAACACCTCAAGCTCATGAGCCGGGATTCGATCGTATTCGCGCTGTCCAACCCGGACCCCGAAGTCCTGCCGGAGGTCGCACGCAAGTATGCGGCCGTGGTCGCCACCGGCCGCAGCGACTTCCCGAACCAGATCAACAACGTCCTCGCGTTCCCCGGCATCTTCCGCGGAGCCCTCGACGCTGGCGCCCGACGCATCACGCCGGCCATGAAGCTGGCCGCGGCCCGGGCCATCGCCGCACTCGCCGACGAGGACCTTTCCGCGGACTACATCGTCCCCAGCCCGCTGGATCCCCGGGTGGCCCCGGCGGTTTCGGCCGCCGTCGCCGCGGCGGTGGAAGCCGAGTAGCCGCAGGTGAATAGGCTGGGGAGATGAACCCTGAGCCTGTGGTGACAATCCTGTGCGGCATCGCCATTCTGGTCGGCGTCGCCGGCACCGTGATCCCGGTCCTTCCCGGCAGCATCCTGATCGGACTGAGCCTGCTGGCCTGGGCCATCTGGGGCGGCGCCGGAACCACAGGCTGGGTGGTGTTCGGGATCGGACTGGTCTTTGTCCTGTCGGGAATGGCGGCCAGTGCGGTCCTGACCGGGCGGAAACTCAAAGAGCACAGCATTCCCGGCCGGTCGGTGGTGGCAGGGCTGGTCCTTGGGGTGGCGGGGATGTTGATCATCCCCGTCGTGGGACTTTTTGTTGGGTTCGCCGCCGGCCTGCTGCTCAGCGAGCTGCACCGCACACGCGTTTTCGGCACGGCCCTGGCGTCCAGCTGGGCGGCGTTGAAAGCAACCGGGCTGGGCATGATTGTTGAGTTCGGCCTCGCCTGCCTCGCCGCCAGCACCTGGCTGATCGGCCTGTGGATCACGGCCGCAGCTTAGTCGAGGACGCTTGCGGGCGCCCGGAAGCAGGGAGTACAAACGAGGCATGAGAGATAATGTAGCGCGCTGGATCCAGCACTACATCACAGCCTGGACGTCGAACGCACCGGAGGACATCAGGGCACTCTTCACCGAGGACGCCCAGTACTTCACCCGTCCTGATGATCCCGAGCCTTGGAGCGGGCGTGAGCAAATTGTGGACCGCTGGATCGCCAGGCTGGACGAGCCGGGGGACTGGACCTTTGAGTGGAATCTCCTCGGGGTCGACGGCGGCAGGGCCTTCGTGCAGGGCCGCACCGAATACCGCGGTGACAGCCCAAGCTATAACAACCTCTGGGTCATCCAGCTCACGGGGGACGGCCGCGCCACGGCATTCACCGAATGGTTTATGCCCCGGCAGTGACTTTGGGGACGCTCCGGGTCGCCCTGGCTGCCGCGGCCGCCGTTGTTCCCGTGCCGAGGCCTGATGCTGATGGTGCCGCTGAGCTGGTGTCCGAGCTGGTTGGGCCGCTGGTGGGGCCGCTGCGCGCTTGCGGCCCGGTCCCTGGCCAGCCGGCCCGGCGCGGCGACGTCCGCTCCGTAGGTTCAGGAATCCAGCAGTCCCGTTGTCCGGTACGGGATGACCTCGCGCAGGAACATGCTGGTGGAGGTCCGCACAATTCCGGGACAAAGCCGGATTTCCTCGGAGACGCGGTACAGATCGTCCGGGCTTGTGGCCACCACCCTGATCAACAAGTCCGTCTCGCCGGCCGGAGCATGGCACTCAAGAACCTCCGGGATGTTCCGCAGCGCGGCGATCGCCTCGTTCAGATGGCTCTGGTCCAGTTCCGCGCTCACGGACGCCGCTACTCCCCGGCCCAGCGCGGAGGGCAGCACCCGGCTGCTGTTGGGCCGCAGCGCGCCCGATGCTGTCATCCGCTCAAGACGCGACTGTACGGTCCCGCGGGCCAGGCCCAGTTTCTGGGCCAGCACCATAATGGGCATCCGGGGGTCATCGTCCAGGGCGACGAGGATCCGCCGGTCGGTGGCGTCGAGTTGCTGCAAAGTGACCACTGCTTGCCCATCCCTTCGGCTTGTGTTGATCAGATTGACCAATGCAAGCGATGTCCGTTGCACCAACTGTAGGGCTTCTGTTCAAATGGTGACAACAAAGGGATGCGAGCTACCGCCGGATCCCGAAGGCTACAGGTACCCCGGTACACCACCCGGACCCTCGATGGGGCTTCCCGCAAGGAACCCGCCGCTGATTGACACTTGTTCACGCATTGTCTTTCCACAGTCACGGTTACCCGACCCGCTGTCCTTACGATTTGATTCGCTGTTCGTAGGATTTACGGTGCCAGGGCCCGGAGCAACAGTCCGGGTCCGGCACGGCAAGGGCCCCTGAGCTACCGGCGCCGGTATTCCGTTGTCATCGGTAGCTGAGGGGCCCTTGTGTTTCCCCGCATAGGGTGGTGCCATGACATCTGCCGGCCGCTTCGCCCCCAGCCCCTCCGGCGAACTGCACGTGGGCAACCTCCGGACCGCCGTCCTTGCCTGGCTCTTCGCCCGCTCCACCGGCCGGCGCTTTTTGCTCCGGGTCGAAGACCTGGACCGCGCACGGACCGGGGCCGAGGCCGCGCAGCTGCGGGACCTGGTGGCCATCGGCGTGAGCTGGGACGGCGGCGTCGTGCGCCAGACGGACCGCGAACCGCTGTACACGGCGGCGATTTCGCGGCTGGAATCCGCCGGCCTGAGCTACGAGTGCTTCTGCACCCGCCGCGAAATCCAGGAAGCCCCGTCCGCCCCGCACGCGCCGCAGGGGGCCTACCCGGGCACCTGCAGGAACCTGTCCGCGGCTGAGCGGGACGCCAAGCGCGCCGTCCGGCCTGCCGCGATCCGGCTCCGCGCCGACGTCGCCGAAACAACCGTGGACGATGTGCTGCACGGCAGCTACACCGGGGTGGTGGACGACTTTGTGCTCAGGCGAAATGACGGTGTGGCCGCCTACAACCTGGCAGTGGTGGTCGACGACGCGGCCCAAGGGGTCGACCAGGTGGTGCGGGGCGATGATCTGCTGCCCTCCACACCCCGCCAGGCCTACCTGGCTTCCCTCCTGAATATTCCCGTACCGGAATATGCCCATGTCCCGCTTATCCTCAATGCCGACGGGATCCGGCTTGCCAAGCGGGACGGGGCCGTGACCTTGGCAGACCTGGGCCGTGCGGGGGTATCGGGCGAGGACGTGAGGGACATACTGCTGTCCTCCGTCGGTCTGCCGGCGGGGTCCTTGGACCAAGCCCTTGCGGCATTCCGGCCTGCGATGCTGCCGCTTCAGCCCTGGGTGTGGCCCGGGGTGTAACCTGAGCCGCCGGCCCGGACGCGTAGGCTTGAACCATGTCAGAACCAGCACACCCCCGATTCACTGTTGAGACCGCGAAGGTCCTCGCCGAGGTGGCTCACAACCGCCAAAAGGACAAGCTCAAGAAGCCCTACCGCGAGCACGTTATCGCCGTCGGGGATGCCTTGGCGGACTTCGACGACGACATCCGGATCGCCGGCTACCTGCACGATATCGCGGAGGATACCCCGATGACCCGGCAGGCACTGCTGGACATGGGTGTCTCGGAGCGGGCGGCGGACATTGTTGAGCGGGTCACGAAGCGCCTGCACGAGAACCCGGATGACTACCAGGCCGGAATCCGCTATATCGCCGGGGACCACGACGCCACCTTGGTGAAGATCGCCGACAACGCGCATAACTCCTTGCCCTCCAGGGTCAAGGCGCTGGCCGAAAAGTGGCCCGACAAGCCGCCCGTCACCCGGTACGACGAGGCCCGCCCGGTGCTCTACGCAGCTGTTCCGGTCGAGGAGACCCGGAAGATCCTCGCCCGGATCAACCCGTGGCTGCTCCAGGAGCTTGACGACTTGCTGGACGAAGCCGATGACACCGATTATGAAAATCTCTCGTACGCAGATGCGCCGTCGGCCGTCCCTGCGGACGCAGAACCGCTGGTGGGGGCCGTAGGGGACACGGCTGCCGGGCAAGGCGCCGACCAGAAGTGAGCATGCGGGCGTTTGTGCTCACACGCTACGGCGGGGCCGAGGCAATGGAGCTCCAGGACGTCCCCGAACCCCTACCCGGGGTCGGCGAGGTGCGGATCAGAGTTGAAGCGGCAGGCCTGAACCCGGTCGACTTCCGAATCCGCGATGGTGATTTGCGCCCTCTCAATCGGCTTCGCTTGCCCATCATCGCCGGCTGCGAAGCCGCCGGGACCGTGGACGCCGTCGGGCCCGGGCCGAGCCGCTTCGCCGTCGGCGACAACGTGTATGCGCGCGTGGACAAAAAACGGCTCGGTGCGTTCGCAGAGTACGTCTGCGTCCGGGAGGAACTGGTGGCCGCGATGCCTGCCTCGCTCGATTTCGCCGCAGCCGCAGGACTGCCGCTGGCGGGGCTGACGGCACTGCAGGCGCTGCGCGATGTACTCGGCGTCGGCCCGGGGACCCGGCTTTTCATCTCCGGCGGCTCGGGAGGTGTTGGCACATTGGCAATCCAGTTGGCCAAACACTTCGGGGCAGACGTCACGACGACCGCATCCCCGGCCGGCTTGGCCCTGGTGCGCAGGCTTGGCGCCGACCATGTCATCGACTACACCCGGGAGGAATTCCCGGCGCTGCTGAGCAACTTCGACGCCGTACTGGATCTGGTCGGTGGAGAGACACTAAAAAAATCCTTCGGCATCCTCCGGCCTGGCGGCAAAGTGGTCTCCATTGCGGGGGTGCCGGAGCCCCGCACCGCGACGGTGGACCTGAAGGCGCCACCGTGGATCACCGTCGTGTTCGCGCTGATGAGCCTGGGAATCCGACGGCGCGCCCGCAAGGTCAAGGCAAGCTACCGGTACCTCTTTATGCACCCCAGCGGTGATGATCTCCGCGTTCTGGCCACCCTCGTCGACGGCGGGCAACTGCAGCCGGTGATGGACAGCAGTTACCCGTTTGCACGGATCGGCGAGGCTTTCGCCGCCCTTGAGCTGGGCCACGCCAAGGGCAAGATCGTCGTCACTATCCCCTAGGACCATGCCGCCAGGCGGTGGCTACACCCGGCCGAGGGCGTCGATATCCTCGAGGAACAGCTGGTGGACTTCGTCGCTGACAGTGGTCCGGGTGTCCGCAATCGCATCGAGATAGTCCCGGGTTGCGGGGCCCTTCCGGACTGCGTCGCGGCTGGGGCCGGTGCCGCTGGACGCCAGCCCGCCGTCGTCGTACACGGCCTTCTCCAGCGCCCGCTGGGACGCGCTCCGGGCCGCATATTCGATATCCGCCGGGGAGAAGCCCTCGGTCCGGTCCACCAGCAGTTCGACGTCGACATCGTCAACGACGGTGGCCGGGATAAAGCGCTCCCACATAGCCTCGCGGGCCTGGCGGTCGGGGAGGCCGATGGGGATGACATAGTCGAAGCGGCCATGTCGCAGGAACGCATTGTCCAGGGCGCGGATGAAGTTGGTGGCGCAGACCAGCAGGCGGCCGGGCTGTTCGCGGAAGGCCGGGATGATCTTGAGCAGTTCGTTAGTGACACCTTGGAGCGGCGACGGCGGTTCGCCGGAGCGCTGGGAGGCGATCTCTTCCACCTCGTCGATGAAGACGACGGCATGCTCCAGTTCGGCGATCTCCAGGAATGTCTCGCGCAACGCGCCGGCGAGGCCCTTGGGATCGGAAGCCAGCCGGGAGGGGAAAACCTCGACGAACGGCCATTCGAGGCGGGACGCGATGGCCTTGGCGAAGGTTGTTTTGCCGGTTCCGGGAGGCCCGAAGAGGACGACGGCGCGTGGCGGCACTACGCCGTATTCGTCGGCAAGGTCGGCCTCCGCGAGCGGCAGGACAAGGCGGCGCTCCAGCAGTTCCTTCTCCTTGCGCATTCCGGCGACGTTTTCCCACAGGTCGCGGGCCAGGATCCGGCCGCCAAGCTGGCTGAGGGGCTCAAGTTCCTGCCGCTGCACCGGGATCTTCCGCTCGAAGTAGCGCAGGTTCTTCTTCAGCACAAAGCCGCGGCTCACAAATGCCTCCACCCGGGTCTCCGATTCCGGCATCAGGGCGGAGAGCTTGTTCAGGCCATGGGGCGCCATCCGGTTCTCGACGGCGGCCAGCAGCGATGTGCCGATCCCGCGGCCGCGGTACTCGGGGAGGGTGGCCAGGAAGACCACCCAGCCCTGGTCGTGGGCGGCCCGGCCGACGGCGGCGCCCACCACCTGATCACCTTGCACCGCCACGACGGCGTGGTCCTTCTCGCAGGATGCCAGTACTTCGGAGAGCGCGTATACCGGCTCGACATTGGTGGCCTTGAGGGACTCCCAGAGGTTCAGGATGCCGTCAAGGTCGGTCGAATGGAAATCCCTGATTCGCCAGTTGGTCATAAGGTGTCTCCCGGGTGGTTCGTCGATGAGCCAGCGTGAATCTGTCTGCTGAGCATATGCGACGCGCCGATACTAAGGGTTGCGGGGAAGTTGCGTTACGGCGTCGCCACAGTCTGGTCCCGCCGGCGGCGCCCCCGGGACGGCGCAGCCCTGTTAGATCCCGAGCGTCGCCAGTGTCTGTTGCAGGGTTTCGGCCGAATGATGCAGGGAGGCGAGTTCGCCGTCGTTCATTGGGGTATCCAGGACCGCGCGAACCCCGCCGTTCCCGACAATGCTGGGCAGGGACAGTGCCACTCCGGAGATCCCGTACTGGCCATCGAGCACCGTGGAGACAGGCAGAACCGCGTTTTCCGAGCGCAGCAGGGCTTCCACGATCCGGGCGCCGGACAGACCGATCGCGTAGTTGGTAGCGCCCTTCCCGGCGATTACTTTGTAGGCGGCCTGCATCACCTCCCGCGCGGTCTCGGCGAGGTATTCCGGCGAGAAGATACGGGCGCCATCGACCATCCACTGGCGGATCGGTACGGGGCCGATTGTGGCGCCTGACCAGACGGGGAACTCGGTGTCGCCGTGTTCGCCCACCATGCTGGCGTGGACGCTGGTAACTGATACGCCGGCCTGCCGCGCCAGCAGCCAGCGCAGCCGGGACGTGTCCAGCACCGTGCCGGATGAGAAGATGCGCGCGGGCGCCAGCCCTGAGATCTGCCGCGCCGCGACCGTCAGCACATCGCAGGGGTTGGTCACCAGCACATAGACGGCATCCGGGGCGTGGGCCAGCAACTGCGGCATAAGCTTTTCGAGGATGCGGACGTTGGTGCCGGCCAGGTCCAGCCGGGTCTGCCCCGGCGCCTGTTTCGCCCCGGCAGTGATAACGACGACGTCGGCCCCGTCGATCGCAGCAATGTCCCCGCCGCCGGCGACAGTTGCCGCAGCGGCGGTGAACTGGGTGCCGTGTGCAAGGTCGAGGACCTCGGCCTCAGCCTTGGCGGCGTTGACGTCAAAGAGTGCGACGGTGCTGGCGGAGCCGCGGATCAACGCGGCGTAGGCGAGGGACGTGCCAACGCTGCCGGCGCCAACGATCGCGAGTTTGGATCCAGGATTCTGGGTCATGGGTTGCTGCCGGTACTCAGGGGGCCGGAGGTGCGACGGTGCCGGCCGTCTCGCCGCCGTCAATCACGAACTCGGCGCCGGTGACAAATGAGGACTCGTCAGCCGCCAGGTACACCGCAAGAGCCGCGATCTCCGGCGGTTGTCCGGTCCGGTGCAGCGGGACATGTCCAGTGTCGAACGTCATGCCAGCGGTCATGGGGGTCTCGATGACGCCGGGATGGACGGAGTTGACCCGGATGCCGGAGCTGCCGAGATCCAGCGCGGCACTTTTGGTTAGGCCGCGAACACCGTACTTTGACGCCGTGTATCCGGAGAGCTGCTCGTAGCCGCGCAGCCCGGCGATCGAGGAGACGTTGATGATGGAGCCGCCCCCGGCCCGCGTCAGCGCCGGCGCGGCGGCCTTGATTCCGTTGAAAACACCGGTGAGGTTAACGTCGATGATCCGGGCCCACTGTTCCTGCGGATACTCGTCGATTCGGCCGAACGTTACGATGCCGGCGTTGTTGACCAGGATACTGAGGCTGCCGAAGTTGGTTTCGGCCGCCGCCACTGCCGCGTCCCAGTCCGCCGGCTTCGTGACGTCCAGATGCACATAGCGAAGGCCTGCACCGAGAGTCCCGGCCAACTCCCGGCCATCCTCATCCAGGACGTCGCCGGCCACCACTTTCGCCCCCTCGGCAAGGAAGCGCTCCGCAACGGCTGCACCGATGCCGCGGGCTCCGCCGCTGACCAGGGCCACTTTGCCGTCCAACCGTCCCATAACCGAGTCCTCTTCGGGAGTGAGCCTTCCCAGGGACGCAGCCGTCCGGGCTCGTCCATAAGCTCACCAGAGGCGGCCGGGCTTGGGCAGGGCCGTTGGACCCTACGCGGCGGGAACGAGGCCGGCGCGGGGCGGCCGTCGTCGTACCGCCCCCGCGGTGTCAACTTCAGCGCGGTGTCAGCTCACAGGTGCTGGATGCCTGCCCGCTGCATGGCGTCCTTGTAGACCTCGACGTTTTTGCTCAGGAGTTCCTCCTGCTTGGCTGCCGAGACGGCAAAGGCGCGGCCACCCAGCGCGGTTGCCTTGTAGATCTTCACACCCCGGTTCTTCAGGGAGGAGTGGTAGGTCTTCTCGAAGAGCGTCAGGAAAGCGTGGGCGTCGGCACCGTGGGCGATGACGGCGGAGACGCGCTTGTTGATCTTGAGGAACTGGCGGAACGGCCGCAGGCCGTCGGTCTTCTCCTGTACGTTCAGCGCCGAGGGGAGCTCGGGATCGCGGACCCAAGGGTAGGCGTTCCACGGCATAACGTAGCGGGCTTCGAGTTCAACGGCTTCGTAGATGGACGTGGCGCGGCGGGCGGTCTCGTCATCGTTGAAATGGGAAACGAAGCCCGACTCGGTGCCCTTGCCCGGGGCGATGTGGAGGCTGACGATCCGGCACTCATCCTCGTCGTGGACGGGGTCAATGTACGGGACAACCGACCCCGGCTTCTTTTCCATGAGTTCGTCGCAAAGCTGTGTAACGGCGGCGATATTCGGTTCTTGCAGCAGGGTCTTCTTTTCGTCCCAGTCAATCGTCACGATTTCTCCCTCAGCGCTCGGCGTCCAGAATCAGGCGTCTTGTTCCACTCTACGCTTTTGGGCGCGGGGGCGTCGGTTGGCCTCGGATCGCGGCACGCTCGGGCCGGACAGCGAGCCCCGACCGGCCCGCCGGGCAGGGCAAAGGTCCCGGAAGTCGGGACCTTTGCCCTACCCGTGCCCGCGGTCCGGGCGTACGCTTAAAACACCTGCAGGTAACCATCTGATTCAGCCGGGTCGTTCTGGACATAAAAATGTCCGAGCCAGCTCATAGCGAGATCGCGAAGGTACCTGCAGGCCTTGCATTTAAACAGGCGGCGCCGGGCTCGGCGACGGCAGTGGCAGTGGCTGCGTGGCATCGGCGTCCATCCGAGCCTCTGGTTTCATCCACCAACCGCGGGCAAGATGGAACCCATCCTCAGGTCCCCAATCCGCCGCGGCCCGCAGTTCCATGCCGGGGCTGACCCGAAAGCAGGCCAGCGTGAACTCAGAAGCGATGGAACGGGCCCGGGAAGCCGAGGCGCAACTGACGGATGACGAGCGCTTCTCGCTCCTGATCAGCGTTATGGGTACCAATGCAGTGCTCACGGACAAAGATCCGCGCATCCCGGACGGCGTCCCGATGAGCGCCGGTTACACGCCCGGGATTCCGAGGCTGGGCATCCCGGGCCTGCTGATGACCGACGCGAGCCTGGGCGTGACCAACCCGGGCTACCGGGAAGGGGACACCGCGACGGCGCTCCCGGCGTCAATCGCCCTGGGCGCCAGCTTCAACCCCGTGCTCGCCCGCAGATCCGGGCAGCTGATTGGCAGGGAGGCCAGGAGCAGAGGGCTCAACGTCCTGCTCGCCGGCGGACTGAACCTGCACCGCGACCCGCGAAACGGCCGGAACTTTGAGTACCTCTCCGAGGACCCCTGGCTCACCGGAGTCCTTGGCGCGGAGTCGGTCGAGGGCATCCAGGGCGAGCAGGTGATCTCCACGGTGAAGCACTTTTCGCTGAACTGCAACGAAACCAACCGGCACTGGCTGGACGCGGTCATCGACCCGGCAGCGCACCGGGAATCCGACCTGCTCGCGTTTGAGATCGCCATCGAACGCGCCCGGCCCGGATCGGTCATGACCGGATACAACAAAATCAACGGCACCTATGCGGGCGGCAACGACGGGCTGCTGCAGGGCATCCTGAAAGGCGCCTGGGGCTTTCCCGGCTGGGTCATGTCCGACTGGGGCGCTACGCCCAGCTGGGGCTTTGCGCTGCAGGGCCAGGACCAGGAATCAGGCGTTCAGATTGACGTCATGATGTGGGGGCAGGAGAGCTTCACCGCACCGCTGCGTGCGGCCTTCGAGTCGGGCGAATTTCCCAAGCAGCGCCTGTCCGAGATGGTGCAGCGTATCCTCTACGCCATTTTCGACGTCGGCATCGACCGCTGGGAGGGAACGCCCGACGTCGACCCGTCCGCCCATGCCGCCGTTGCCCTGGAGACGGCACGGCAGGGGATTGTCCTGCTCAAGAACGACGGTGTGCTCCCGCTGGAGGTGCCGTCCACCGCCGTTGGACGGTTCAAAATTGCCGTCATCGGGGGACATGCCCAACTGGGCGTCCCCGCCGGATGCGGCTCCAGCGCCGTCACCCCGCCCGGCGGATACGCCGAAATCCACTTGATCGGCGGCCCCGGCATTATGGGCAGCATGCGGAACCTGTACCTGCTGCCGTCCTCGCCGCTGGCAGAACTGCAGAAGCTACTGCCGGACGCCGAGATCGAGTACGACCCCGGCATGAACCCCAGGGAGGCGGCGCTGCTGGCACGTCGTTCCGATGTCGCCATCGTTTTTGGAATCCGGGTCGAGGGCGAAGGCTACGACAACGCTGACTTGACCCTGCCGTGGGGGCAGGACACCGTAATCGACGCTGTTGCGGGTGCGAACTCGAACACCGTCGTCGTCCTCGAGACCGGCAATCCCGTGGCGATGCCGTGGCTCCCGAATGTCAGGGCCGTGCTGGCGGCCTGGTACCCCGGCCAGTGCGGTGGCCAGGCGATCGCCGAAATCCTCGCCGGTGTCACCAACCCGTCCGGAAAACTCCCGCTGACCTTTCCGAAAGATCTGGACCAGACACCGCGGCCGGTACTGCCGGGCCTCGGTACACCGTGGGGTACCCCAACGACGGTCATCTACAACGAGGGATCCGACGTCGGGTACCGCTGGTTCGCGAAGGCCGGGAAGAAACCCCTGTTCCCTTTCGGCCACGGGCTCAGCTACACCCGCTTCGGCTATGGAAACCTGACAGTGCAGGACCGTGGCGGGGTGCGGGCCGAAGTTACAGTCACCAATGAAGGGCCGCGCTCCGGGGCCGATGTGCCCCAGCTTTACCTCCTTGAGGACCCTGCGGGACCCCGGATGCGTCTGCTCGGCTTCGAGCGTGTGGACCTCGAGCCCGGCGAATCACGGACCGTCGAGCTAACTGCTGATCCGCGGCTGCTGGCCAGCTATAACACCGGGCGCGGGCAGTGGCATATCGCCGCAGGCAACTACCGGCTGGCGCTCGGTCCCTCGGCCGGCGACTGCAGCCTGGAAGCTGACGTGTACCTGGCCGAGTCGTGGTTCGGGCGCTAGCGGGGGCCGTTGACGGGTAGCTGTGGCCGGCCGGCGTCTTGGGTTGGAGAGTATGCCGAGGCCCGTGTTTCCGCCGCGGAAGCTGCATTCCGTAAGCTTGAATGAACGCCCCGCGCCCAGTTTCCGAACTCGACTGCCCAAAGCCGTCTGCACAGCCCGCCCGCTCGGGGATCCTTGGGTTCTCGCGGTGATTGCAACACTTAGCGGATGGTTGTTGGTATTGGCGGGGTCGTTCTCGTTCACGCACAGCGTCTACGACTTCAATAACCCTGTGGCAACGAACGCTCGATGGTAAATCTCCTGGATGACCTTTTCCTTGCGTACGTTGTATTGCATGGAGTGTTCACCAGCGGATTGAGCCTTGGCTGCCGCTTCACGCTTCGCATGTTCGTAGAGATCGCGATCGCTCGGATTGGCGCGCAACCAGTCGCGAAATATCCGATGCTTCGCGACTTCTGGGCTGTCGTAGCCGAAAACGTGCAGATTGCAGGCGGGTTCAACGTGCCGGAGGACGCGATGACCGAACCGCCAAGGTTCACGAATTTTGAGTTCAAATCCGACTCCTTCGAAGGCCGGGACGTAGGACGGCTCGTCATTTGGATCAGCGACGATCAGGTCGATATCGATGATGGCTATAGCTGGAAGCCCCCGAACCGCCGTTGAACCAACATGCTCGATCTCCAATGCACGCCATCCCAATGCTCCCCGGATCCTGTCGACCAGTTGCTGGGCGCCCGCGCGCTTCGGACCCGTTCGAGCTACTGGATAAGCCAGCTAGACTCGCGTGAACAACCAGGTTGGGGGAACCGAGATGAGTGAGCCAGTAGTGCAGGCCAGAACGTCGACTAACGGACTGAACAGGGTGTCGGTCGCAGCCATCATCTTCGCCGTAATCGCAGCCGCCGGCGTCTGGTTATTTGGGTCCGCAGTCGTTGCTGTCTTTGCGGTGGGGGCCGGGCACATGGCGCTCAGCCAGATTAGGTTGAAGGGAGAACGCGGCCGTGGTCTGGCTATTGGAGCCCTGGCCATCGGTTACGGCATCGCCACGTTCGCGTTGATCAGTACGTTGATGTTCATTCCCGGTGCGGTCCAGCAACTCGTCAACTAGCGTCCACGTCGGTCGGCTCTGGTCTCCACTGCTGACTCGGACTTCACTTCAGATCGTCAACGGGGCTGTGCCCTGAATGACTGTGTTAACCGGTTTGGAGCCCACCAGGACGGCTAGAACGGTACCCGTCGACGGGTTGCTGGGTGCTGCAGGTGTCAGGTCGTATCATCGCAACCAGGACAGGATCGACAAACAGCCCCGGCTCTCGTTTGGTTACTCGTTAGGAGCTCACATGCCCAGGAGACCGTACAACTGGCAACCGGGCTTTTTGGCCGGCAGGGGCTCCGTTCTTCTGAGCGGAGCTGGTTGCAGCCTGGTCTTCGCTGAGGTTTACCCCTTTGGTTTATGGGTTCAGATGAGTGTCAGGTTCAAGGGCCCGTTGACACTCGAGCAGCAGCGGGACATCGATCGCCAGGTCGGCGCCTATCTGCGGAATTCTCCGGCCGACGGCCCTCAACTAGCTGTCGATCAACTCAACTCCGGGCCTTCCACTGCTGAAATTGTCACGCATGAGGGGCACAACAACTTCTGGACCATCTCATTTTGGGTTGATCTTGACGTCGCCGCAGGAGCGATGTCGGTGGTGTTCACGTGGGCGGATCAGGATATTGAAACGACGTTCTCAGTCACGGGCGAAGACGTCGATTCCGCACTTAGTGATGCGACAGAGCTCTGGAAGACATCATCCGTGGAGTACACCACCTTCTGAGCAGATGGCATTAGAGCCGCTAGGACTGCTGCTTTTTGGTGCGGGCGAGGCGGCCCACACTGTCGCCCAATTAACCGCAGGTTAGCCGGATGGTACTGATTCAAGCCGGCACAAACGGTCTGAACCAAATTCCCTATCTCGTGGTTGTGGCGGAAACGCCCGTGTAGCGTTGTCGCTCCTCCTGGTGGGGCCAGATCCACCTCGTCCAGCCGGAGCCAAGAATGGTTGACATAGCCAAGTGGCCAAGGCGAGGCACGGATTTGTACATGTGAGGCCATAGGCCATCGGGGTCTTGGACGTCCGGTAAAGGGGCCTTCACCGGGCACTTGCTGACCTACGACCGGATGGGCCGTATTCAGCCAGTGCCTTCTCGAAAATGTTGTCTGTTTCAGTGGCCCACTGCATCCGTCCGTAGTCGTCCACGTACTGATATGTCGTTGTGGTCGTCGGCCCCGCAAAGGTGAAGCCAAGGCGTTGATAAAGCCGGCGGGCTCCATGATGTTCGACGGCGACCCCGAGGTAGAGCTTGTCGAATCCCGCCCGCGTCGCGTGACGTTCCGTCCAGGCGCAAAGCGCCGTACTCCGGAGTCATACGTTCCCCCCGCGCGCTGTACTTCGTGAAGCGTACCGAGCACGGCACTACCGGATAGCACCATCCACGTCCGATTCAGGATCCCTCACCGTGACAGGATGTTTGCAGGCATCCCGCTGATCTAGCGCATTGC
>NZ_JASBRC010000070.1:0-255 GCF_029960715.1 Arthrobacter sp. AL05 | reverse complement strand
CGCTTGGCTTCTTATCGGAATGCTCTGCGTCGCCGTCCGCACGGGACGGTGAGGCGGCGATCAAAGCAGCTGCGCCGCCGATCCCTGCAATTCCGGCGGCGCGGAACAAGATGCGCCGGTCCATGGGGTTTTCCGCGCTGCGGCTCATAGCATCGGTGACGAATTTCTGATCGAACATTGGTGTGCTCCTGTCATGAGTGCGATTTTGAGACCATGACAATCCGGAGAGTACTCCCTCCGGCCCCCCGGCCGGAA
>NZ_JASBRC010000069.1:0-269 GCF_029960715.1 Arthrobacter sp. AL05 | reverse complement strand
CGGATGAGCGAAGGACGGTCCTGGATTCCCCGGTGATCATCGATTCGTCGAACTCGGCCTGGCCGTCAACAATGGTGCCGTCGGCCGGCATTCGGGCTCCGGAACGGACCAGGACGGTGTCCCCCGCCGCAAGCTCGCTGACTTTGATGGTTTCGGTGCCCTCAGCGGTAATCCGGTCTGCCTCGTCGGGCAACAGAGCCGCAAGAGCGTCCAAGGCACCCCGGGCGGAGCCGAGGGCGCGCATCTCGATCCAGTGCCCCAGCAGCATG